>CAJKZL010000717.1 GCA_905204385.1 uncultured Odoribacter sp.
CTTTCCCACTTCGGCCCGTTTCAGTTTTTCTTTCAGCTCGTTTCGAAAACCGATCAACTCCGCCACCGATTCTACCTTATATTTATACAAAAGGTCATAAATAACATTCAAACGTAAATTGATTTCTTCGATTCTTCCCGGATTAAACTCTATGCTTTCGGCTTTTCTTTCGGCCTCATCCGCCAAATCATTCAGCTCGAAAATAACGGAATCCAACCGTTGTTTGTATTCTTCAGCATCCTCCAAGGCCTTGCCGATATTGGCCAAAGCATTTCGGGATGTCTTCAACACTCCGATCACAGCATGTTCCGTATCCCGAAGATTCCAGCCCACTCCACTCAACACCGATTTCACATGCTCGGCATGCGACAGCAATTCCAGTTCTCTTTCCAGCGTTTCTTTCTCTCCCGGCTGCAATCGCGCACTTTCCAATTGGCTGAACTGAAATTTCAAATAATCGCTCTCTCTTTCTGCATCGGCAGCTTTACTCTTCAATTCTTTCAATTCGCTCGTCCATTTCCGATGCGCAATATATTGTTCGCGGTATTTTTCCAGCAATTTGCCGTTGCCGCAAAAGGAATCCAGTATTTCAGTCTGATATTCGGGTTGTCCCAATAGCAAAGATTGATGCTGGGAATGAATATCCACCATAAAATTACCGAAATCCCTAAGGATTTTGTTGCTGACCGGAGTATCGTTGATAAATCCTCTGGATTTTCCTTCTGCCGTAATCTCCCGACGTACCACCACCTGCTCGCTATAATCCAAATCATTTTCTTCAAACCAATTTTGAAGATGATAATTTCCCACCCGATAAGTGATTTCGACTACACATTTTTTAGACCGGTCCATGATAGCGGAGGTGTCGGCCCTCTGTCCCAACGTCAGCCCGATAGCTCCCAGTAATATCGACTTACCGGCACCCGTTTCGCCTGTAATGACGGAAAAACCTTTTTCCAGACAGAGTTCCGTCCGGTCGATCAAGGCATAGTTATTTATATTAATACTCTCTATCATAACCTCTTTATCATAGTATACTTCGACTAATCATTCTTTTTTTCCCGGATCAGCACAGCATATTTAGCAATATTTGCCTGATTGACGTCTGAAACAATATTATATATCCGCCTTCGCTCATCCGCAAAAGCAGACTGAAAAATCTGAACGATCTCATCCGATTTTGCATCAAAAAATACTTGCATCAGGTAAGTATTGGGTTTAGCTTTATGGACTTTTTGCAAAAGTTCCAGGGCTTCTGAAATAGCCGACTTACCGTCGTTCACCTCCCCTGACATCGCATCAAGCCCCAAACGGTGATACCGGTAAATACATTCCCGCACGGCACTAAAACTTCTGTCCTGTAAATGATGAATCAGCCAATAACGGTTTTTACGGTCTTCATAGGATTTCCAACCGGTCTCCTGGGCATTCTGACAACGCGCTACGATATTTTCCGCCTTGTCATAAAATTCATTTCCTCCCATCAAAGAAAAACTATCGTAATCCAAACCCAGGATGATATTAGCATAGAATGCCAACAAGTAAACCAAGCTACTGTTTTGTCCGTTTTCATTATATTCTAACGCCTCGAACTCATGGTAAATAAAATCGATATCCTGATCTTTTAAGTTTAACAACACCGTCTGATAGGAAGAATTGTAAACGGGTCTGCTCATTTTTATTTGCAGGGAACCTTTGAATCGATCGCTTCCGCTCTGTTCTTCTATAGTAAACAATAAGCTGCATTCTATGCGCTCCTCCTCGGCAAAAAAATGACCGGACCAACGCCTATTATTCATAAACTCATAAATATCCCTTTGCATATTGCTATACAACTCCCGGTTCGTTCCCTGAATTTTAGGAGCAGAAACCGATACATGACATCTCAGTTCCTGTCCCCGGACCAGATTAGGAATAACCGCAAACAGCACCAT
>CAJKZL010000718.1 GCA_905204385.1 uncultured Odoribacter sp.
CCAGGGCGATTTCCCGGGCGGAGTCGTCTATGTTGCTCTTGATCCGGATACCTTCGACGGCTTGCTGACCGAGGATTTCGTCGATACGGCTGTTCCAGAGGATGTCGATCTTGGGGTTGGAGCTTACGCGGGCTTGCATGGCTTTCGAGGCGCGGAATGCATCCCGGCGTACGATCAGGTATACTTTGGCGCAGATCTTGGACAGGTAGTCGGCTTCTTCCAACGCCGAATCGCCTCCTCCCACTACGGCGACGGTCTTCCCCCGGTAGAAAAATCCGTCGCAGGTGGCACAGGCGCTCACCCCCATACCGCGGAACTTTTCTTCCGAAGGCAAACCCAGATACTTGGCCGAAGCCCCCGTGGCGATGATCACCGCATCGGCTTCTATCTGCTTGGTCTCATCGATCGTCAGTTTGTGGGGATGGCTCGAAAAATCGACATCTGTGACAATTCCGAAACGGATGTCCGTACCGAAACGCTCCGCCTGCTTACGCATATCCTCCATCATGACAGGTCCCGTCACACCTTCCGGATAGCCGGGGAAATTCTCCACTTCGGTAGTGGTCGTCAACTGTCCTCCCATTTGCAAACCCGTATACAATACAGGCTTCAAGTTAGCACGGGCCGTATATATCGCTGCCGTATAACCGGCAGGCCCCGAACCGATAATCACACACTTTATTCTTTCTATAGCATTCTCTTCTGACATAATTTTTTGAAATTTAATTTTATCCTTAAGCTCTGACTCACAAAACTATTAATTTAAACGTTGGATTACAATATTTCTTATCGCTCAGGCGGTTAAAAAAAAGTTAAACACTATTTTACATCCTTCCGCCCTTTAGACCGATCTTTCATCCAATTTTGACAGACGACAATTCGTCAAGTCCGAAAATCCGCGCCTTCCCACCGTTCCGGAAGTTGACTCCGTCCTCCCCATAACGAAATTACCGCAGGAAACGATCGATGACAATCTGTTGATTTTAAAATCCTTATATTATCTTTCTACGAAAGTTTCCACGAAACAATCATCTTCTAAGAGTTAATTGTTATATTTGTAAACATACAAAAACGAAAAACGAAACAATTTTGTATCAAACAGTGATAATTTTGAACCAAAACTATAAAGTCACATGGAACTCACACCAGAAATCCGGGAAAGGCTGAAAACGGCTATGGCCCACAAAAAAGAAACCGGATATACGATAAATGCAAAACTTGGTATTTCTGCGACAACCATTGGCAATTACCTGAACGGCAAGATTAAGAAAGCCGATAAAACCAAGTTGAAAGTGCTCTGTGACCTGCTGGGCATTACGCTGGAATGGCTGGAATACGGTCAGGATCTGGTGAAAACTCCCGCCGAATCCGGCAAAGAAGGAGGCTCACAGGAAAATACCGATCAGCTATTGAAACAGATCGTCCTACTGCTTAGCAGTAAAGACGAACAATATATACAAATCCGCCGGGAACTGGAAAAAATCCGCACCGATATCGATGAAATCAAAAAATACAACAGGAAAGACAGGGAAGGAGCCCAATAAAACAGCCTTTCCCCCTCAAAGCTTATCCGCATATATGCACAACGCCGCAAACACTTCTTTGTATTTGCGGCGTTCTTCGGTTAGAGGAGCGAAGCCCCCTATGCCTTCAGATAGGACGCCAAAACGTCGGCTTCCTCTCCATAGTAGCACCTGACGGGCGTAATGGCTTCATAGGTATAAGGAATGTATTCCGAAATCTGTACAGCCGCAAATTTCCCGTCGTCGGCAACCATTGCTTCCAGACGAACCCCGGTATCTTTCTCCCGTTTCAAGCGTTTCAGTTCTTCAAACCGCTTCATTTCCACGCAAGCCTGCAAAGCATCGCTTTCATGCACATCGAAATAAGCAATTGCTTTCTTCAAGCGTCTTTTCGTCGGCTAGCGCACAGGA
>CAJKZL010000719.1 GCA_905204385.1 uncultured Odoribacter sp.
ATCCGTCGCACACCACCTTCTCCACCTAGAAATAACGGATCATACGCGATAATAACCGGAATACTTTCCGCTCACGCCGGGATAAAAGATCCGCCTCTTCCAAGGCCAGAGGATAAGTGAATTGCTTTTCCTTGTCCCGGATGACATTCAATATCAGATTAAACATAAAAGGCGAATGTACACCATAGCCCCTTTTATGGCGGAAACGTACAGCATGTTTGATTCGTTCTTTCAGATAACCCATAACGATAATTTATTCCTTCCCCTGAATTAATCCCTCCGCTTCCCCACGCAGAGAGATAGCCAATTTAAGACTTAAAATCACTTTTATTCTGTCCATCCATAGTCAGTATTCATAAAGTCGTGTTATCGCCCGGTACAACCCGCCACCTTCCACTCCCCGATGTTCCGCTCGGCGGCATCGAAAGAGACACCTACCTTGATCAGGGTGCGGCCATCGGCGGCGTAAGGAATCAGGTAACCGCGGTCGTCGATTTGCCGCAAGGCTTCGTCGGCACTGCCGTTAAGCTTGAATTCAAAGACGCAGACATAATCCCCCGTCTTTACCACAGCATCGGCACGACCGCGGGCACTGCGCACTTCAGCCTCGCAAAACTGCCCCATCAACGTGAAGACAATATAAAAAATCACCTGGTAGTGCCGCTCAGTCTTATCGTTGAGTTCGTAAGGAATGCCGGCAAAAAAGGCTCTCAGGCGTTCCATAAAAGCATCCACATTTCCTGTACGCAATTCTCGCACAAAGCGCTCGATATAAAAACCCGTACGGTCATCCGTAACCGGAGTATAGAAAGGAACCAAGAAATTCATAAAACCGTATTCTACCTCTTCGTTCGGAAAACAAAGTGTGTAATTTCTAAATTCCCGGTCATAATCCTTGATCGTCAGGTAACCGCTCTGATAAAGCAAGGGCACCGGATTCTGTGAATCCACCCGGTATTCCGAAAAACCCGACGCCTTCACTTCTACCCCCTCGATCAGTTCCCGCAGGTCATAATTGTTTGCCTGCAACAATACCACCAGGAAAGTAGGAGTTCCGGTCTGAAACCAGTAATTACCGAACTCCTGCTTACTCAGCGAAGAAAGAACGCTGAACGGATTGAACATCCCGGGAGCCGAGGGATGAAAATGATAGCCGTCATACTGTTTCTCCATTTTTATTAAAATCTCCTCACGGCTTACCCCTTCGGCTTGCCGCATCACTTCCAGTTCGGGCCCGAAATTACATTCCAATTCTTCCCTGGTAATCCCGCAAATAGTAGCATACGCCTGATCGAGGCTGATATCGTTCAATTGATTCAGATCACTGAAGACGCTCACCTGCGAAAACTTGGTCACCCCGGTCAGAAAGGCAAAACGCAGGTAGCGATCGCTGCTTTTCAGCACACCGTAGAAAGCTTTCAGCGTCTTCCGGTATTCATCCAGCAACGGCTCATCCTGTAAAGACTGCAACAACGGCTTGTCGTATTCATCGATCAGCACAGCCACCGGCTGACCGGTCCGTTCATAGGCACGGCGGAGAATGCCGGAAAAGCGGTCGGACAGGCTTTCCTCCCGTTCTTCATGTCCCCAGCGGTCTTCCCATTGGTTCAGGTGACGGTTTAATATCATCCCCAACTGCTCCGGCGCATCATATTTCTCGGCATTCAGATCCAGATGCAACACCGGATACACCTGCCATTCCTGCTCCAGTTCTCCAAGGGCTAACCCCTCGAACAATTCCCGCCGTCCGTCGAAATAAGCCTCCAGCGTAGAAAGCAGCAGACTCTTCCCGAAACGCCGCGGACGACTCAGGAAATAGGGCGTCGAAGTCTGTACCAGTCGCCACACCAAAGCCGTTTTATCCACATAAACATAACCACCCTTGCGGATTTTTTCAAAGGTCTGTATACCGATCGGTA
>CAJKZL010000720.1 GCA_905204385.1 uncultured Odoribacter sp.
GATGAAGGATTTTATCATGATCACGTTGGGAACCGGTGTAGGAAGCGGGTTTGTATCCAATGGACAGTTGATTTACGGACACGACGGCTTTGCCGGTGAATTCGGACATATCATCGTTTCTCCCAACGGACGTCAATGCGGTTGCGGCCGCAACGGCTGCCTGGAAACTTATGTTTCGGCAACAGGCGTAAAGCGTACCGCCTATAAAATGATGGCAAAATACAACTACCCGAGCGAACTGCGCGCCATTCCTTTCAATGAAATGACCTCCAAAACGATTTGTGAAGCTGCTCTCAAAGGGGATATGATTGCAATCAATACCTTTAAATATACTGCCAAAATGTTGGGTGAAGCATTGGCCAATATTGTAGCCATCACCAGTCCGGAAGCCATATTCCTGATGGGAGGCCTGACAAAAGCCGGCGATTTACTGTTCACACCCACCAAGGAACACATGGAAATGAATATGCTCAAAATGTTCAGCAATAAGGTTAAACTGTTACCTTCCCAATTAACTAAGAATGTCGCTATCTACGGCGCAGCAGCTCTAATCTGGAACGAACTGGACAAAAAATAAAATCCGTCTATAAAAAAGGTTGTGTCTGAATAGGCACAACCTCATTTTTATTACATCATAAACAGGCGATCCCTATTCACACATCATGAAACCCTACCTATTCCTTCTTATCCCCCTCCTTGTTCTGGGATGTCAGAAAAAAGACTCCGATTTAAAAATCACCGAATATGTCAATCCGTTTATCGGTACGGCAGAACATGGCCATTGTTTTCCAGGCGCTATATTTCCCTTCGGGGGAATTCAACTCAGTCCTGACAATCCCCGTTCAGGCTGGGACTGGTGTTCAGGCTACCATTATTCGGACAGCATCATCTCTTCTTTTTCTCTGACTCATTTGAGCGGAACAGGAATCGGTGACTTACAGGATATCCGTTTTCTTCCGGTCACTACTTGTCCCGACTCTTCCCACTCGCCACGGGATTATATCGCCGACAATTATGCCTTTTTTTCACATAGCAATGAAGAGGCCGAACCCGGATACTACAGCGTTCTGTTCGACAATGGAATAAAAACAGAACTCTCTGTCACCAAACGATGTGGCATCCAGTACTATCAATATCCCAATGAAGGTTCCCGCGCACTGACCATCGATCTGACTACCGCCCGGAACTGGGATAACACGGTAGAAACCAGCATCCGCAAAGTCAACAATCGCATGATTGAAGGTTACCGGAAATCCCGTGGATGGGCCAGGGATCAACGGGTTTACTTCGTTGTCGAATTTTCCCAGGACTGCAAGATCATGGCCGGAAAAAATAAATTCCAGCCCTTGGAAAACGGCCAGAAAATCAGCGGTCCCGAATGTTATCTCTGGGTGGATTTCGGAGACAAGACCAATAAAATATTAGCTAAAGTAAGCATTTCCTCGGCAAATACCGAAGGGGCACTTGCCAATCTGGAAAAAGAACTTTCACACTGGAGTTTCGATAAAGTAAAAAAAGACGCCAAGCAAGCCTGGAAACGTGAATTACAAAAAATTAAAGTCGAAGGCAAAAATGAAGATCAGCTAGCTGTTTTTTACACCGCATTATACCATAGCTTCAACGCCCCTTACACCTTCTCGGATGTCAACGGCAATTACAAGGGCCCTGACGGGGAAATACACAGCGTTCACCAACATATACAATATACGGTATTTTCCTTATGGGATACTTACCGGGCTGCTCATCCCCTGTTCACGATCACCCAAAAAAAACGGGTCCGGGATATGATCAACTCTATGCTAAAACATTACGATGCTTATGGTTTATTACCGGTGAGGGAACTGACAGGCAATGTAACCAATAGTATGATCGGCAATCATTGCGTTCGGGGCAGCGTGGAAGCCTGGATGA
>CAJKZL010000721.1 GCA_905204385.1 uncultured Odoribacter sp.
TTAAATTTTAATCAAGCATAAAGTGCAATTGTAACTCGCCACACTAAAAAATTCATTTCATGCACCTTGCAATGAATTAGAAGATTATTTATACTTATCAACCTGATCCTGCTCCTGGCTGTGCTCATGTTCCTTGCCGGTTGCAGTCGTGCCAAAGACCCGAAGGAGATTTCGATCGGCTATGTGAACTGGTCGGAAGGCATCGCCATGAGTTACCTGGCAAAGGCAATGCTGGAGGAACAGGGATATAGAGTGACTTTGAAGAATGCCGATATTGCTCCGATCTTTACCTCCGTCGCTGCCGGTAAAGTCGATCTGTTTCTGGATGCGTGGCTTCCGGATACGCATGTCGACTATATGAAAAAATATGGCGACCGTCTGGAAACGATTGGTGTTCCGTTTGAAAATGCCCGTTTAGGACTGGCTGTTCCGTCTTATGTAACGATCAATACGATAGAAGAACTGAATGCGCACAAAGAACGTTTCAAAAATGAAATTATCGGAATCGATATCGGTGCCAGTCTGATGAACCTGACGGAAAAGGCTGTTGATGAATACGGATTACAACTGGCTTTGATGCCTTCCAGCGGGCCTACCATGACGGCGTTCCTGCAAAAATCGGTTGAACATAATGACTGGATTGTCGTGACAGGCTGGACGCCTCACTGGATGTTTTCCCGTTATGACCTGAAATTTCTGGAAGACAGTAAAGGTGTGTTCGGTAATGCAGAACATATCGAAGCCGTTGCTACTAAAGGCTTTTCCGAAACTCACCCTTACGTTGCGGCTTTCTTTAAAAACTTCAGGTTTACCAATGAGCAGCTGAGCGAACTGATGGATATAATGGAAGAGTATCCTTTACGTGAATCGGAGGGAGCAAAAGTTTGGCTGCAAAAACATCCCGAAATAGTTGATTTATTTTTACCTTCGCAAACGAATAAATTAACTCAGCTAAACGAATATGAAACAGATCGCGAAAATAGCCTGCCTGTTGTTGGGACTGGCGATAAGCAGTCCTTTTATGAAGGCGGAAAGTAAAAAGAATATGAACATCGTATTTATAGGAAACAGTATTACCCAGGGAGCGTTAATCGCTACTCCGTCACATGCCGCTCCTCCTGTAAAAGCCGCTTTATACTTGACAAAACAACTGTCGGTCACTTCTGTCAAATACTCCAATCAGGGAGTAAGCGGCTGTACGACTACCGATTATCTGCCGACAACGGAAACACTTTTCCCGAAGGCGAAAGCGGCTGCCGATAAGTTTGCGGACGAGACTTGGGCGACCCTTATCTTTTCCATCATGTTGGGGACGAACGATAGCGCGATTACAGGTCCGAACGGTGCACCGGCCTCTCCTGAAAAATATGAAGAAAACATGAAAGCTATTATCAACCAGTTACTAGCGTTGTATCCCAGTTGTAAAATCGTTTTACATCGTCCGGTATGGTACAGTCCGAATACATATAACGGCGCCATGTATCTGAAAGAAGGTTTAAACCGTCTACAAAGTTATTATCCGGTATTGCAATCGTTGGTCGAAGAGTATGCCAAACGTTTTCCCTGCCAGGTGTTTATGGGAGATACGGAGGCATTCGACTATTTCAAGGCCAATTACCTCACGGATTTAATACCGGAAGAAGGTAATGCCGGTACGTTCTATCTCCATCCGAACGAAAAAGGGGCAGCCGTATTGGGGGAATATTGGGGAAAGGCGATAATGAAGGTAGTAGAGTAAATATAGAAATAATTGAACCTACTTTTCCCTTGATGGAAAAGTAGTCAAAAGATCAAGGCTTAACCGGCTTCACTGCTTCGGTGAAAGACTCCGCTGAAAAATCCGAAACTCGCTTCGCTCAGACAACGGATTTTTTTAACCGCTTCGTCTTCCCCCTACGCGGACGTT
>CAJKZL010000722.1 GCA_905204385.1 uncultured Odoribacter sp.
CAGCACGTTGTGTTCGTCGGTCGTAACGGCCGCATACTTCAGCGTCCGGTCTTCCAGCGTCCAGGTATACAGGTCGTACTTACGGCTACAGAATGACTCCACGGTATGCACCGGTTTGCCGTACCGCTTGCTTAACCGGGCGATGAAATCATCGCTCCCGGCCTGCGTAAGTTCGGAGATCGTCCCGCCCACCGCAAAAATGCGTCCGTCGAACGTTGTGGCAAAATTGGCGGCAGGGAATGACCGTCCCGCCATACTCAGGTACTCGTCGGCCGGGCACAAAGATTGACGTTGGTAAGTGATCCACAGCGCCTTATCCCGGAAGAAATTGAAGCATGTATCCCGGCGGTACAGGGTATAATCTCCGAGTGTACTCGGGATTGACGGAACCCGGTACCAGCCGTCGTATCCGAATTCGGGATCAATGTAGCGGTCGGGGAAAATTACGGAAATAGGGGTCGTGAAATCGAAATCGTCGAGTTTGATCGTCCCTTCGCCCAAAGGTCCTGGCCTGGACGTGCAACCAAAAAGTGAAGACATAAGGCTTGTCAATATAATCGTAAATAATACCGGTATAATCTGTTTCATATTGTTTCAATTATCCTGTCCCGTGCATAGGAAAATAAGGAACGGTAACAAATATAGTGTATTTATGTGTATAAATGAAGGTTTTGATTTTTTGATTCTGTACTTTAGAACAAAGTTCTGGTAAACTTAGCTTTATGCCCTTTTAGGGGACAATGCTCTCGCGCCGAGATGAACGTGTGCGACGCGAAAACGGGCTTAAGCAAGATTTCACTACCCTCATGAGGCAATATAAAAACTGTTTCGTAGTTTGTTCGTCAACCGATTTAGAACGATTGGCCACAATCCACGCTGCCCATACAGAGGCTAAACCTACCGCTCCCTTTATCTGTGATGAATATCAAAAGAAGATTCTGGATATTTTTTCCCGGTCGTCAGGGAAGCATTCGGAACTTTTCAAGTTTGACGATGCCATAACCTTTGAAAGCAGGCAAGCCAACATCTGGTCCTATGGGTTTACGATGCTGATACGTTGCACGCCTGAATTTAGTGACTGGAGCAATAAACTTTTGGCCAGGATAGATGCCAGGCCGTAGTTATCTTTTCCATGTGGGCTGAATACGTCAATGCATCAAGCCGGCACGCTAAAAAGGAATACATGAAATTTGTGAATCTTCCCTGTCTGCTACTGCCTTAGTTTTAGAGTAGCCCTTTAGTCCCCGGCTCCTCTTTCTGCTCAAAGGCATGGAAAACAGAAATTAATTCAGAATTTTGAAGGTTTATATAACAATTTTTCCCAAATTGCCGGCGTTCGGTTGCCGAGCGGTGGATAGAGGAACGGGCGGATTTCCGGAAGGTCCCGGAACGTCTTCGTTCGAACGCTGGAAAGATTTCAGGGACGAGGTGAAGGCCTGCTATGAAGCTTGCGAGGAAAGCTGGTTCCGGAAGCTGATAGGATGGTTCTCGGGGAAATGAACCCTTTTTCTGATGTTTAAAAAATAGCCTATGTCTAAAACGTTTCTTGTTTATTTGACCGAAAGTGTGCTGTTGCTGCCTGTTCCGCTGTATTGCATTTATCAGGAATTGTGGGGGACGGGAAGCGGTTGGTGGTCCGGCATCGGTTATGTGTTGGCGGTTCCTTTGCTGGCCCTGTATGCGGGGTCGTTTCATGGGCTGGCGGCTCCGTGGTATTCCAATGGGTGGTATTATTATGCCGTTTCTTTTCTGTTAACCGGATTGCTTTGCTGGCTGGGGTTAGTTTGTGCGGATGGTGGCTCTGTCTATAGCAGGGAAACCTGGCCTCTCGCTTTGGGCATATCCACCGCCGTGGGACTGACCGGGCTTATTCCTGCTGCTATTCTCCGGGGATAA
>CAJKZL010000723.1 GCA_905204385.1 uncultured Odoribacter sp.
CCCCCTCATGGAGGACGGAAACATCCCGACCAGAAAATGATTCCGGTGAATACCAATAACATTCTGTTTATTTGCGGAGGCGCTTTCGACGGCATAGAAAAGAAAATTGCAGCCCGCATGAATTCTATGGTGGTCGGGTTCAACGCCAGCCAAGCCACAGAGAAAATCGACCGGGAAAATTTCCTGCAATATATCGCTCCTCAGGACCTAAAGTCTTTCGGGCTCATTCCCGAGATCATCGGCCGCCTGCCGGTGCTGACTTATCTGGAACCCCTCGACCGTCAGGCTTTACGCAATATCCTGCCCGAGCCTAAAAATGCCATTATCCGACAATACATCAAATTGTTCGAATTGGATGATATCAAGCTGCAATTCGATGAAGACGTATTCGAATATATTGTCGACAAAGCAATCGAATTTCGTTTAGGCGCCCGAGGATTACGCTCCATTTGCGAAGCCATTATGACCGACCTGATGTTTGAAGTGCCTTCGCAAAACAAGAAATCCATTACGATCACGAAAGCTTATGCCGAAGAGAAACTGAGCAAAATCCATTCGCAAAAGCTCAGAGCCTGACTCATAAACGGATAAGTTTCCGACACCGGTCAATTTTGCAATAGAAAAAGTTCCCCTTCCGTGCTGAAAACGGTTTATTCCACGGCCTGGAAGGGGTATTTATCAAAATACGGAGACCGCACAAACCGTAAACTTCAGAACGGCCTCCTCAACGCAAAACAACATCCATCGTTCAGGACAGTAAATTATTCAAGGGTACGACCGTACAGTAACCCCGGAAAGTCTGAAGCAAGCCAATAAAAGGCTGGCATCACTGGGGTTGCCTGCCAATCCGCTTTTCGCTTTATTGCAGGCCGCATCTTATGCTAAAATAACCGGCAAGGGAACGGATGAACTTTTCGAAGCCACCCAAGCAGCCGCTACGCGGATAAGCATAAAAGATCTGGATATGTATCTTTATTATACTATTATCGGACTAAAGGATCAACTTAGCGACAGTCAAAAAGAAGGATTTCTTAGCCTGATAAGCAGCGAGTCTACTAAAGGATATGTAATGAGATCGATAAAACAGCGCCAATAAATTCGTATCCTCTGCTATTCATCGTAAAAGGGATGTTTAAAATTTAAGGCCGCTCCTCACGAAAGTTAACTTTAAAGATCAGAAGATGTAATGAGCATCTTCTGATCACTGATTAAATTTATTGAACAATAAATTAACCTTAAAACCATAACAAATATATAAAATAAATTTGTTATTCCCTAATAAATTATCTTTTAAGTCGAAAAAACAATTAAAAGCCAATCCGGTTGTCCTTCAACATCACATAGCCCCTAATAATCCGTAGGGAATTTTCGTCAATCCCTCCCCCAATTGATTGATACCTTTTTCCAGTTTGCCTTTCAACAGCATTTTCATCATCATATTCAATTCTCCCTGAAAGGTTATTTTCAGGCGAGTGTCGTAAGGACCATTTTCCAGCAACTGAATCCAGAGATTAAACTCAAAGGGCACCGCCCCATCTCCGCCTAGCTTGATCAATTTAGGTTCTTCTTTTTCCACAATCCTGACCGCCAACTCCCCCATTCCTTTTAATGTGACATAGCAAGCATCTTCCGTAAACCGGGTACCTTCAATTTTATCGGATATTTTGTTCATCTCCATAGATGCCGGCATACCCATTTGTCTGGCCATTTCAAACAAACGGCCAATGCGGTTAAAATCTGAAAGTAAGGCATACACATCTCTGATCGGACTTTCGATCTTATAAATCTCGCTTGCAATTTTTGTTACTGACATAATTCAAACAAATTCCAATAAAAACGAACTTTCAATATCTGATCGATTAGGACTTCCGGCTCCGTATAGTTTCCCCACAAAA
>CAJKZL010000724.1 GCA_905204385.1 uncultured Odoribacter sp.
GACTGCGGGATTAAAGCTGTCGAAAAAGTCAGGTATGCCCAGGCCAAAAACGTGGACATCATCATCTGCGACCATCATACCCCTGGCGATACCCTGCCACAGGCCGTGGCAGTACTCGACCCTCAACGCAAAGATTGTCCTTATCCATATAAATGGCTCAGCGGCTGCGGAGTCAGCTTCAAGCTAGTCCAGGCACATAGCCTCAAGCACAATCTACCGATGTCGGAATTATACAAGCTGCTCGATTTGCTGTGTGTCAGCATTGCCAGCGATATCGTACCCATTACCGGGGAAAACCGCATCCTGGCCTATTACGGACTGCAGCAATTGAACACCAACCCCTCTCTGGGCCTGGCAACGATCATTAAAATTGCCGGCATAGACAAGGAAATCACCATCAATGATATTGTGTTCAGAATCGGTCCCCGCATCAATGCCGCCGGGAGAGTAGAGTCCGGCAGAAAATCGGTGCAACTGCTAACGGCAGACGAAAAGTTCTCCGCCGACGGCATGGCTCTGGATATCAACAACTTCAATGATAAGCGCAAGAAACTCGACCACGATATTACCGAAGAAGCCATCCGACACATCAATCAATCGGAAATCGAACCCTCCAAAAAAACAACCGTCCTCTTCAACCCCAAATGGCATAAAGGTGTGATTGGAATCGTAGCTTCCCGGCTGACGGAATCTTTCTACCGGCCTACGATCGTCCTGACCGAATCCAACGGTTTTGTAACGGGATCAGCTCGTTCGGTCGAGGGATTCGACCTGTATTTTGCCATCTCGCAATGTAGTGAATACCTCGAAAACTACGGCGGACATAAGTATGCTGCCGGACTCACGCTAAAGCTGGAGAACCTGGAACCCTTCAAACAGAAGTTCGAACAAATTGTCTGCGAGACCATCAACGAGGAAATGCTGACTCCTCAGATTAATATCGACGCACAACTGAAACTTTCAGATATTACACCGGAGTTGTATCATATGTTACAGAAATTCGCTCCTTTCGGTCCCAATAACACCATGCCCGTATTCATGACAAAAAATGTAATCAATTTTATCGGGACCAAACGCGTGGGAAGAAACAACGAACACCTGAAACTGGTGGTAGTCGACGATACCCGCATTTGCAACGACCGCTGCGGTATAGGCTTCGGCATGGGACATTGGTACGAGAAAGTAAATGCAGGCAATTACTTCGATCTCTGTTACTCCTTGCAGGAAAATGAATTTATGGGCAAAAACGATATACAGATGATGATTAAGGATATACATTTTATAGTTTAAAGTTTATGGTTTATGGTTGAAGGAGGGGGAGTTATAGATTATAGATTATAGATGAGAGATAAGAGATGGGAGATGGGGATTATGGTAGTTGTTTATTGCCTCTGGAATTTTCAGGACTTTTCGAACCTTTTGACGTTTTTGACGTTTTTATAGTATGAATTCATCGAAGTTGTTGGACAAAGCGGTAGACCAGTTTGCTTCATTGCCTGGAGTCGGGCGGAAAACGGCCCTCAAATTTGTACTTCATTTGCTGAAAAAAAATGCGGATGAAGTCGATTCTTTCATCGGCAGCATCGGCGAACTGAAGAAAAATATCCGGGAATGTAAAATCTGCCATAACATTTCCGACGGTGAAATCTGTGAGATTTGTGCCGACCGGAAACGCGACCGGTCCACCATATGCGTAGTGGAAAACATCAAGGACATTCTTTCCATTGAAGCGACATCCCAATTTCAGGGCTTATACCATGTTTTAGGCGGCATCATTTCCCCTATGGACGGCATAGGACCCGCCGATCTGCATATTCCCTCTTTGCTGGAACGGGCGGAACAAGCCTCGGTTAAAGAAATTAATTTTGCCCTCCTCTCACACATAGAA
>CAJKZL010000725.1 GCA_905204385.1 uncultured Odoribacter sp.
TGAATATACAAATGTCGATTTAGAAAAAAGATGAATGATATGTAGAGAAAAATATATTCTACAATAAAGACGGGATGTATCTGCGGTTTTTCAGCCCTGACTTATCAATCCTGTGACTTCCTGGATATAGACCCCTATATTACGGATATGCAATCTTTGGATACTGTGTTCCAGAAAAAAGAACAGACACTGGCTTATTTGCACAATGTATACAGCTACCTGCCGAACGCCGGTACTTCCTGGGGAGATGGAGGGGAGCCCTGGGTGCCCGTTTCGGACGAGTGTTTCGGTACCTACCGGAAATCAGGCTATTCCTATAATTATTTTGCAACGAATCAGATGGACGCAAACGACGGCTATTATGAAAAGTGGAAGCACTACTATCAGGGGATACGCACGGCAAGCATTTTTTTGAAGAGAGTATACGAGTGTAAAGAGTTTAACTCGGCCGAATTACGCCAGTGTATAGGTGAAGCGCAGTTTTTGCGTGCCTTTTATTATTTTGAACTGATGAAGCAGTATGGCCCGGTATGCCTGGCTCCCGATGAAGGCTTCCAGCTGGATATGCCGATAAATGAAATCCTTATTCCCAGAAGTACCTGGGACGAATGCGTCGCTTTCGTTTCATCGGAACTGAAAAAAGCCGCCGGCAATTTGCCTCCGAGTTTCCCTGCCTCTGATTTCGGCAGGCCTACATCGGGAACCGCTTATGCTGTGCTGTCCCGTTTGCTGCTTTACAATGCCAGTCCTTTATTCAATGGAAACACCTCTTATGCCGGTTTTGTAAATAAAGTGACCGGAAAGCATTATATCAATCAGGAAGTTCACGAAGAAAAGTGGGCGGAAGCTGCAGTGGCTGCGAAGATGGTCATAGACAATAGTACTTATAGTTTGTATACTTACGATGCTGATGCGGATACTCCCGAATTGCCGGAAGGAATTACGAGCGATCCCGATTATTATAAGCCTTATCCGGAAGGTGCGGCAGGAATCGATCATTATAAATCCTATGCCAATATATTCAATGGAACCATTGCCGGAGCCGAGAATCCGGAATTGATTATGGGGATGCCGGGTTTAACGATAGATAAACATATGGCGCCTTTGCGGATGTATGGCTGGAGCTGTTATAATATTACTCAGAAACTGGTGAATGCCTATTACATGAAGGATGGCTCTACTCAATTGTATCCGACTGAAACCTTGGACGAAAATATCATTTTTTCCGGCTATCAGCTGAGATCCAATGTGCATAGCTGGTATATCAACCGGGAGATGAGGTTTTATGCGACTGTCGGTTTTAGTAATTCCTATTATTTGGGCAGTTCGGCTACGGACGATTATTTGAAAAAGTTTCAGGCTGAATTTTTTAAGGGAGGAAATTGCGATAAGACAAAATATGGACAAGCGCAAGGCATGTCGCCGAGTGACCCCAACAGTTATTGCATGACAGGGTATTTGTGCCGGAAATTTCAGCATCCCGAGGACAGTTATCATACCAGTTATTCCATGGTAAAGCCTAAGGTGTGGATCGAATACCGTTTGGCAGAGATTTATTTGAATTATGTAGAAGCTTTGAATGAGTTGGTCAAGAGCCATACCATCGACGAAGTGACGGTAAGCCGGAATCCGGCCGAAATCAAGAAGTATTTCAATTTAATCCGCCATCGGGCAGGCTTGCCGGGCATGACGGATGCCGAGGCCAACGATCCCGAAGCGGTGAGGAAATTGATTAAACGGGAAAGACAGATCGAATTGGCTTGGGAAGGGCACCGGTATTTCGACGTACGTCGCTGGAAAATTGCGGATACGGAGGAAAACGGACCCGTGCAGGGGTTGAATGTCAATAAACCGAATGGCAATGAGT
>CAJKZL010000726.1 GCA_905204385.1 uncultured Odoribacter sp.
GAATTTGTCAGGTATTTGGAAAAATGAAACATGGTGGTCAATATCCGCCACAGCAAAGGCAAAGACATCGATGCAGCCTGCGGTCAACTGGCAGGTAAATCCAGAGAATAACCGACCTGAATCATTCGGATAGTTTGAAAAATTCAAAAGCAACATTCTTGAATCTTTCAAACCATCCGAACGAACGTCGACACTATCGGTAACGACTTAAAATCTGATCTACCGCCCGGTCGATCTCTTCTCCCCTGGCTCCTTCGGCTACAATCTTGTTATTGCCATCCAGGATAAAGATATGGGGAATACCTGTAATTCGGTAATCCCGGGCCACTTCCCCGGCCGTCCCCTTTAAATCACATGCTTGTATCCACGTCAAACCATCCGCTTCGATCGCCTTTTTCCAGGATTTCTCATCTGTATCCATGGATACACTGATCATCATCAATCCTTTATCTTCATACTTTTTATATACTTCGACTAAATGCGGATTTTCCCGCCGGCAAGGTCCGCACCACGACGCCCAGAAATCGATGATCTTCACACTTGCACTCTTTCCATATAAATGAAAAGTGTTTCCATCCAGAGTCGGCAATTTAAAATCCGGCGCCTGAGCCCCCACCTTCACCTCTCCTAATACCTCATAGCGTCTGGCAATCAATTGCCCTTCCGGGGTTTGCTTCATCTCTTCGCTCAACAGGTCGAATTTAGGTTTCAAACTTTCAAAATCAAGATAGGAATACCGATAAAAAATCAAACTCAATCCCAATATATTGTCCCGGTTTGCCGAAATATACTCATTTTCCACTTGATCGTAACGCTCGGCCATAATCTCCAGCATCGCCCTCTCGTGCATCTGTGCAAACCTATCCTGCTCTTTTTCCGCTGCATAGAAGCAGGTCAACACCGAGTCCCGGTCCCGGAAAATCTCGATTTCCCTTTGATTCAAGCGATCCTTCAGGTTCTGTAATTTTCCTCCCAAGGCGGTATAATTTCTAACATCTCCTAAATCACTCTTCCGGATATCGACATTAAAAACGGTATCCTCCATCAACAAGGGTATCCGGCCCTTTCCTCCCTTCACCTGCAAAAAATAAATCTTCGGTTCTCCCACCGAGCCTTCAAAACGGAATTTTCCGTTTAGGGCACTTGCTCGCTGCAAAGTGTCCAACTTTCCTTTTTCATTCGTACCGGTCAGATATACTTCCGGATTATTTCCGGTTATAGTACCATCGATCACATACCCTTTCGGCTGGGCACAACCACCGGCGATTATTCCTGTCAGAACAATCAAATTCAATAATTTTTTCATAAAGCTTTTTTTCTATTTACCACGTTCACGATATACAATATCTACTATTTTTCCTAATTTCGTATACTCTTTCTTCTTTACCAACGGAGCCATCAGACTAGGGATATCGTAAATCCTCATCACGCCGCATTCCTGCGCCGGTTCGCCTTTTAAATAACTGACTATCACCAACAGATTATCACGGGCCCTTTCCCATGGCTGATAAGCAATCCATCCCACCATTTTATTTATTTTCAAAGCCGTAATCGTCTCCCCGGGAAAAGAGAAGAGCAATTTAGCCGGCTGGTCCGGGTGCTCCATATCAAATTGAAACACCTCGTCATTTTCAGTTGCATAAAATAAATAACGGTAAAGAGAGTGAAATGCGAAATATTTCACCCTATCCGGATTCGGACGGTTCAGTTTCATATAATACTGACGATAATTATTACCGTTATCATCCACTCTAATACCGTAAACATATAACTCACTATCGACCGGATCCTGTAATACTGCAAAAGTATAACGATCTTTCGTCCAGTTCATATAAACCATATCCCGTCCCGTTTCTGCTTCAAAA
>CAJKZL010000727.1 GCA_905204385.1 uncultured Odoribacter sp.
ATCCCAGATTTTTAAACGGCCTGCCGGACAAAATGTGCTTCCATGTATGGCCAAATCCCGCTTTTCAGGTTGATCGGAATGTCTCGTATTATGCCATGCAGTGCCATGAGCCATGCAAATGCGGGCTCCGGCGCAATATTCCGGGTTGTCTGCCAGTTGTAGGGTAGGGCCGTCATAAGATTCTGCATGATCCAGTAAGGGGAGATTGTCGGCCGTAAGGGTAGGGTCCCAATGGGCTGTGGCATGTGAGCCGTCACAATAGGGATGGTTTTTGGAATTTCCACAGCGGCATAAGGCTGTCGGTTCTTCTTCTGTCGGGTATTGCTGTCCTTTTGCATATCCCCAGGGAATCTTTTCTTCGTCCGGTGTCAAAATTTCCTGCTGTAGCGGAGGATTGCCGAAGACCAGGTAAGGTCCTTCGGGAGTGATTCGGATGTGGTATTTGGGATCGGGCTGAGGGGTCCCGGGTTCTTGAAAGCGTTTCTCTGTTTCCATAGTTTCCGGATTTTGGGTTTTTGCTATATATACTTGTTTATCGGATTGAAAGTTTGGTATCTTCTTGAAAAACAATAGTAATTTTTACATTTTTGATTAAATATTTTTGGTATTTTGAATTATTTTCATATATTTACACACAACAAATTGGTAAGTATGATGAGCATCCGAATAAATATAATCATCCTTGGTTTTGCCTGCTTTTTGGGGGCTTGTTCGAAAATAGACCAGGGAGAAGGGAATTGGAATACCCAGGCGGGGAAACAATCTTTCGGAAATGTTGAAAATAATATAGGGGCTTGTATGTCCTTTTTCGATCTTGCCCTTCGGTTGAATGCCTATGAGAGTTTATCGGAAGAGCAGAGAAGCGCATGGCAGGATATCTATTTCCCTACTTATCGGTTGGAACAAAATGAAGCCGGGCACTGGCTGGGAATAAAAGACGCGGATACTGTTTTTACAGTAAAGGGGGATCAATTGGCGATGACGACCGAGTCGTCGGTATGGGAATTGGATGGATGTTGCGAAGCTTATCAGGGAATATTGAAAATTACCTGCACCGGAATACGGTGCTGGACGCTGGATGTTATTTCCGTGATCTACGGGAATTGGATGACGGAAGCCCGTTTGAAAGTGATGTATCAAGGGACGGAGGTTCCCGTAAGCTTCAGGGAGGGAGACTGGTTGATTTCGGGTTCAGGAAAAAGCATTTCCCTGGAAAAAGATGCTTGTGAAGAAGTTTTGAATTTTGATTTTATAGAGCCTTTGATTACGGTTTCGGATAGTAAATATCTGTTTAACCAAGGGATGGTGTTTATGACGGTGAAGGATTCGGAACAGCAGCGGGTGGAAATGGTGAAAGCCGAATTGCATTTATTGCCGGAAAAGGGCCGCCATTTGAAGATTACCTATATGGGTAACGTCTTTTCTTATTCCGATGAACCCGATTTTATATGGGAGGGAGATTGAAAATCTCCGGAGGGCACTGTCCTCCGGAGATCGGGTTATGGGTATAATTCTTCGAGAACGGCATCCAGGGAAGCCCCTCTCATTTCTGTTTTGAAAATCCTGCCTTCTTTGTCGAGAATGATACAAGTGGGAACACCCGTAATATTGTAAACCTTGGCTACAGGTCCGTCGAAGCCATTCGGATCACACAATTGTTTCCAGGTCATATTTTCTTCTTTCATAGCCTTTTCCCAGTCGGCTTTTTTCTGATCGATGGAAACGCTGATGATCTCGAATCCCTTGTCTTTGTACTGTTGATAAACATGTCTCAGGTGAGGAATTTCACCCCTGCAGGTGCCACACCAGGAAGCCCAAAATTCCATCATGTCGTATCGGTCTTTGGGAATGTTTTCCGAAA
>CAJKZL010000728.1 GCA_905204385.1 uncultured Odoribacter sp.
CTTTTTGCCATATGATTTTTCCCGGATAGCGCATGAAGGAAATTATCACAAGACGTTCGACTACGTATTTAACTATCAGGATTCTATAGTGATCGGGGATGTCAATCGCATTGGAAGATACCAGCGCCGTGATACCGTGAAGCTGTTGCCCGGTACTTTCGATATGCTCTCGGTGGCCTGGATGGCCCGGGAACTCGATTTCGACAAATATGAAAAAAACGATCTGATCCCCATCCGCATTCTGATAGATAGTAAGATATATGACTTGTATGTCCGTTATTTGGGAGTGAGTAAGACTAAAATTGCCGGACGAAAACAGGAATGTTATGTTTTTTCGCCTTTGCTGGTGGAAGGTGATGTATTTAAAGGAGGGGAAGGAATGAAAGTCTGGGTGAGCAAGGACGATTATCGCCTGCCTTTAATGGTCGAGGCAAAAATCCTTGTGGGGTCCGTCAAAGGAATCCTCAACTGGGCGGACAGTAAAATAGAGATGTAATGAAATGACAAAACGCAATATTATGAAAAGATTATCCTTTCTCGCAGTAGCCATTTTTATGGGTGTAGTGATTTTAGCTTCTTGTAAAGATACCGGGGGCAGAAGATCGGTTCTTCCTGCTGTAACCGGAGCGACGAACGAATTATTGGTGGTGGCTCCTCAAGGCGTTTGGAAAGGGCCGGTGGGAGACACCATCAAGCAGTTTTTCGGTCAGGATCAGATCGGTTTGCCCCAGTCCGAGCCTATATTCGACATTATTAATTTGCCTCCTTCGGCTTTCGACAAAAACATCAAGGCTCATCGGAATGTCCTGGTGGTTTCGATCTCCAATAAAGTGGATTCGGCTTCCCTGACGTTTTTTGAAAGTCCCTGGGCTCGTTCGCAAAAACTTTTTAAGATTTCTGCCCCCAATGCCGAAGAGTTTTATAATATTTTTGACAAGAATAAGCAAATGATAATGGGCATATTCCAAAATGCCGAACGTGACCGTTTGATCGGGGTGTATAAAAAAACTTCCGATAAAAAGATTTTCGATACCTTCAAGGACAAGTATAAAATATTATTGTATTGTCCGGGAGGGTATAAAATCAACAAAGATACAGCCGATTTTGTTTGGATTTCCTCCGAAACCTTGATCGACAGCAAAGGACTGATCTTTTTCCAAAAGCCTTATGAGCATCAGAGCCAGCTGGATTATCAGGTGGTGCTCGACCAGGTCAACGAAGAACTTTAGAAATATATTCCGGGTCCTCTGGACAGTACCTGGATGGCTTTGGACATGAATACTCCGATGAGTGCCGCTAATTATAACTACGACGGGAAGCATTATGCTCTTCTGATCAAAGGATTATGGACTGTGGAGAACGATTTTATGGGAGGTCCCTTTGTACTGAACGTAGTGTTGGATCAGGAAAACAACAGAATCATTTATATGCTGGGATATGTATATGCTCCCGAGGGGAAAAAACGGAATAAGATCCGGCAGGTGGAAAGCATTATGTTCTCCATGCAGATCGATTATCCGGAAGAAGAAAAAAGTAAGAAATGAAAGTTTTTTTATGCTGCCTTGGTTGCTTGATTTGGTGTGTAGCGAACTGTGCCGTAATTCCGGGCGTGGAAAATTGGGAGGCTTATGCTGCTTTACTGAAAGGAAAGAAAGTTGGGATCGTGGCTAATCAGACCTCCCGGGCGGCAGATCGGCATAGTGTGGATTTTCTGCGGGAACGTGGGGTTCAGGTGATCCGCATTTTTTGCCCGGAGCATGGTTTCCGCGGAGATGCGGATGCCGGAGAATCGGTGGGAGACGGCAAGGATAAAGCTACCGGCTTACCCGTCGTTTCTCTGTATGGGAAAAAGAAAAAG
>CAJKZL010000729.1 GCA_905204385.1 uncultured Odoribacter sp.
CTTCACTTCATAAGCCAGTTCCAGAGCCGTTTCTTCGCAATTCAGACTATCCAGCACAAATTTTACCCTTTGCTGCCGCAGAAGCTTCTGCTCCTCCGTTTTATCCGGAAAAGCCAGCGTATCCACATGATAGCGGATGTAATCTCCTCCTATCACCACGCGCCTGCGAACGCCTGGACATTTGTTGAACACGCTGGTATAAATCGGAGCCTCGAAAGGTTGCTCGAAATGCCCGTTCACCCAGGACGACTGGAAACCGACATTAATGATCGAATCCGCAGCAGCGATATTGTTGCTCCCGCCCAATCCGCTCACTGCCTCTGCCACCATCAGGTACAGCTCCGGCGCCCTGTAAATGTACACCGGAGCATCCTGCTCGTAATTCTTCCGCTCGTGACTATATTTGGCTATCGTATATTGTCCGTTTTTATATTTCACCGAGCCTGCCAAACGCTGCTCGTCGGTAGTACGCAACAAGGTAGGCTTTTCATCCGGTTCCGAGGGTGCCGACATCCTGCTCGCCTGAGACGAAAACCGCCGCAACTGATTCATATGAGGCTGAAAATAATATACATTGGGCGATTCGTTGGAAAAATAATACTGCAGCTTACCGGTTTGTCCCCGCTCGAAATCAAAAGGCGCCAGCGTGCAGATTTCCTTCAGATGATCGCCGCCGAAATTTCCGGTAAACATTTTAAACCATTGCCTGTCCTTGTTGTCACCCCGCCAAACCGTCAGCTTATAATTGTCGCCTGCGGCACTCAGAAAATTCAATCCCGTTTTCACAGCATTGGTATAATCCCTGGCCCATAAATAAAGTTCCGTCAACAACACGTTGGCATCGATAGAAACGTGATTCCACATCTGATCGAAATTATCCTCCATAGGAGCGATCACCGTTTTCCAGTCCAATGTCTGGAAAGCATTCACTCCCTCCACCCCGTTTTTAAGGTTATATATCAATTCCTCCACCAACTCATCCAGCTTCAATACCCTTTGCGGGAAAGTGCCGTTATTGTCGACGAAAGAAATATCATAATACACCGCTTCGCCAAACAGCTTTCCCAACTGCAGATAAGCCCACGCCCGGTAGGTCAGGGCCGTCGATATCAATCCCCGATAAACATTATCTCCCAGGGTTCCGGGATAATTCCGGTTGTAAGCAATCACATTCCTCAAAAAATCGTTGCAATTCACCACCAGCGTATAATATGGCCGCGGACTGGCAAATTCATTTCCATTGCCGGCCTTGAAACGGTAAACATCCCAGCAAGCATCCGGTGCATTGGTTGTAGGTTGCATCAGGTCACCCAGCAATTCCGACAACACCACATGATGCTCTGCCACCTCCCGGAACACCGTAGCCAATCCGATCAGTCCAGCATAGACGGTTTCCCTTTCCTGATAACTATCCGAAGCCTCCAGCATATCGTCCGTCGGAACGTCGAAATAACTATCGCAGGATTCCGCCAACAGTCCCGCAATCAACACACCCGCCATTCCTATTTTCATTCTTATCTTCATATCCGTGCAATTTAAAAATTTAACACCAAACCGACTTTAATGTTTCTGGCCAACGGCATTTTCCCCATATCCATGCCCAGAAGCCGTGGATCGTAGGAATAACTGAACTCAGGATCCATGCCCAGATACCTGGTGAAAGTCAGCAGATTTTCACCCGTAGCATACACCCGGATGGAATTGAACAACCAGGCTTTCTTTCCGGTGTCATAGCTCAGGGTGACCTCTTTCAGGCGCAAATATGAACCGTCCTCGATCCAGCGCGAAGAAAAACGGCTGTTGCCGTGCGGATCGCCGTAGGAAGCCCGCGGAACGTCCGTATTCTGCCCTTCAATGG
>CAJKZL010000730.1 GCA_905204385.1 uncultured Odoribacter sp.
TAAAGATTTCAGAAAATTAGCCATATCGATTCAGCGTTTAATCACCATTTCATCGACAAAATTAAGCATTTTTATATTTCCTGCCAGCAAAAATAGATTTAATGACAGGGTTCCTTTTGACAAGGTTGTCCGGGCAGCTCCAATTCTAAAGTAGCATGTCCGATGCCGGCCTTCTGTAACCGGCATTTTAGTTCACTTTTTATCTGTTCCATTTCTACCATATCTGCAACGACGATATGCGCAGTCAGAGCAATTTCTGTCGTACTCAACCCCCAGATATGCATGTGATGGAAACTATCCACCCCGGGAGTAGTTGAAATAATCTGCCCGATCCGGTCATAGCTGATTCCCTGAGGCACCCCGTCCAACGACAAACGAAGACTATCGCGCAATAATCCCCAGGTGGAATAGACGATAAAAAGAGCGATCAGTATGCCGGTCAACGGGTCCATCATATACCAGCCGGTATGCTGAATAACAATTCCCGAGACAACTACCCCGACAGAAACCAATGCGTCGGCAGCCATATGCAAATAGGCCCCTTTTACATTCAGATCTTTTTCTTTGTCTTTCACAAACAACCAGGCAGTCAGCGCATTGACCAACACTCCGCCTCCGGCTACCCACGCCACGGCATCTCCATCTACCGGACGAGGATGGAATAATTTATCTATACTCTCCCCCAAAATAAATCCGACAGCGACCAACAAAATAACTGCATTCAGCAGAGAAACCAGAATCGTACTTTTCTTATAACCGTAAGTATATCTCAAAGTCGGACTCACTTTAGCCAGACGAAAAGCCAGCATGGCCAAAACCAAACTGAACACATCTCCCAGATTATGCCCGGCATCCGAAATCAATCCCAATGAATTATACCAAAAACCGGCAATAAATTCGGCAACGACAAATCCGGCATTTAAAACAATACCTATGACAAAAGCTTTATTCAGCGAAGTAATCCCAAGGGATCGGTGGTCATGATGGTCGTGTGACATATTTTTCGATTTAAATTTGTTTCTTCAAGCCGACTTTTTCCGATGCAAAAGGCGGGTCATCATAAAAGATTGTTTATAAAATATAAACAAGGGCAGCGAAACTCCGATGACCAAAGCAAACAGTACGAATAAAGCCGTCAAGCCATTCCGGAAAATTTCTACGATCAACTGTTGCAACACCTGCGTGTCGTCAATTTTCATAAAACGAATCAGAGCTAAAATTGTTTTATAAGCATACATACCCGGAATCATAGGCAAGAGAGAAGGGAAAGAGAATACCTCGGCCGGACAATGAATCAATTTGGCGAACCACATGCTTCCCATCCCAATCGTAAAAGCAGCGATCAGGGTAGAAGAAGTAAGATCCAAAGGAGTCTGATGGAGAAGGTAGTAGCGACAAGCATGCCCAACCGCTGCCAATAAAGCTGCTATAAAGACCGCTTTTTTCGGAGGATTCGAAATCACAGCAAAACCGATAGCGGCAATTGCAGCTAAAAAACCGTCGAACAAGACCGACAACCCAAATTCAGTATTCATATTTATCATTTCTAAATTACAACACTTCTTTTCCCAGGATCAGCAAAGTCATCGACAACCCTAAGGCAATACATATAATCAAGATAGCGGCATTGATCGCCCTGGAAAAACCGATCAGGACATGCCCTTCCAGGTTATCCAGGATAGAATTGATTAAAGGAACTCCGGGGATTAAAAAAAGTACACTCGTACCTAAAGCGACATCCTGAGTGGTACCCCTATCAGAATACACACCGAGCGCCGCTGCCAGAGAAGCCGCAAATGAACAAACACTTAATATCAACATATGATTGACCTTACGGACCTTCAATTCCTGCCTGAC
>CAJKZL010000731.1 GCA_905204385.1 uncultured Odoribacter sp.
ATAAACATAGGTCGGCTTTTCGTGAGTGGTGGGTCCCGAAGTTTCGATTCTTCCCCCGTGATCGATCGCCATATCCACAATCACCGCTCCCCGTTTCATCAGTTTCACCTGATCTTCCGTCACCACGGTATTGTTCAGGCTGTCCAGACAACGCATAGCGCCGATCAAAACATCGGCGGACTTCAAGGCTTTCTCCAGAATGGGCCGATGAAATACCGAAGTGTAAACCCTTTGTCCCAACACCTCGTTCAAATGACGCAATCGACTCACCGAATGATCGACCACCCTTACCAGGGCCCCCAGTCCCAGGGCTGTCCGGGCTGCGAATTCCCCCAAGGTCCCGGCACCCAGAATTACAATCTCCGTAGGCGTGATCCCACTGATCCCTCCCAGGATAATTCCCTTTCCACCCCGGGAGTTATTCAGATACTCACTGGCAATCATGATGGCCGAATTTCCGGCAATCTCGCTCATGATGCGCACCACCGGGTAGAATCCGTCTTCGTCTTTAAGCAGGTCGAATCCTATGGCAGTCACTTTCTTCTGCATCATCTCCACAATGGCTTCTTTTCTCATATCGCACAATTTCAGTGGAGAAAGAATCACCTGTTTTTCGTGCATGTAAGAAGTGTCGGCCACCGAAACGGAAGTTGCCTTGACAATCACATCGGCAGTGTACACTTCACTGCACGTCTCTACAATATCGGCACCCGCTTCGGCATATTCAGAATCGCTGTAATGGGCATTATTCCCGGCTCCCCGCTGAATTAAAATCTCATGTCCCATGGCAACCAATACATTCACGGATTCAGGCGTCAGACAAACCCTGTTTTCTCCTTTTTCCAATTCATTCGGAATCCCGATGATCAGCCTTTTTTGCCTGCTTTCCTGAAACATTTCCTTTTCCTGGTACATAAACCATTGCTTAGTGATGGTACCAGACATTTTTCCTGTATTGTCCATAGTCAAGTTTATTACAGATTACATTTCAACCCTCAACTCTCTGCTGCCATCCGGATTTTCCGACAAATAACAATTTACAATATCCAAGGGCAGCAATTCCCCGATCTTCTCCGGCCATTCGATGAAACACTTGTTACCACTGTAAAAATATTCTTCATAGCCAAAATCCAACGCCTCAGCAATACTGTTTACGCGATAAAAATCAAAATGATATAAAGATTCCCCATTTTTAGCGACATATTCGTTGACAATGGCAAAAGTGGGCGAACTGACATCATCTTCCACCTCCATACAGGCCGCCACAGCTTTTACAAAAGTGGTCTTGCCCACCCCCATAGGGCCGTACAAGGCAAAAATCGTCCGGTTTCCCACCTGCTTTAAAAACTCTCCGGCCACCCGGTCGAGATCCTCCAACCCTTTTATCGTCCATTTCATAACTTGCATTTATTTATCATTCATATAGTATTTCTTAAAAAATTCCAGATAATCCTCCAGATTCTTTTTTTCGGATAAAGTCCGCCAATTCACTTCGCTAATGACAAAATGCATATAATCCACATTCCTCAATGCTTTCAGCCATTTCCTGTCGCCCGACACCCTGTTGAAATAGCGCATAGCCTCCTCCTTCGTACTGAATCCGGAAATTACCACTGCCCGGGATGATCCATACGGCTCTTCCCCGAAACTCAGACCCGCAAAATTAAATTCCTCGAATACAGGTTTCAACTTCGCTCCTGCCTCTTCGTCCGGAAGGATCAATACAAACCGATGTGCCACACTATTATTGTATATGTAATCCCCGGAGGCTACGCCCACGGCGCCTGCTTCCTTCAAATAACGATTATTAAAAAACTGTATATATTCCTTCAGACACTCATTATCGCGTAAAAC
>CAJKZL010000732.1 GCA_905204385.1 uncultured Odoribacter sp.
ACAGACGAATTCAACCGTCTGACAGGTCAATCGAATAATTTCGCTAGCGGGGACATCGCTCTGCATATCACCGATTCCTATCCGAAAGGACATCCTCAGGTAGCCCAAGCCGCTATTCAACAGGGCAAATTACTGGCCGGAAACTTGCAACGAATCGCTCGTAGCCAGCCTCCCCGGCCTTTTCATTATCACGACAAAGGAACATTGGCGACCGTCGGCCGCAACAAGGCCGTCGCCGATCTTCCTCACTATAAAACCCAAGGCTTCATCGCCTGGTTTCTCTGGATGGCCGTGCATTTGCGCTCCATTCTGGGAGTCAGAAACCGCATCGAAATTCTGCTGAACTGGGTATGGAATTACCTGACCTACGATCAGGCTATCCGACTGATCTTCCGAAACGATATTCCAAAACCTTCAACCGATCTTAAAACAAAACCATAAGCTTGTACCGACGATTTTAAGCTTGCCCGGCAAACCGTCCGGGCAAAGCTTCATTTTCACACGTTTTCAACGATTTATCTTCATTTTCAGTCCCACTTTTTTCATTCTCCATAAATTATTGTAATTTTGTCCCCCTAAAATATTATTACGAACAATGCGGAAATTAAGAAACATCGCCATCATTGCACATGTCGACCACGGAAAAACAACCCTCGTGGACAAAATGATCTTGCAGGGCAAACAGTTCAGAGAGAATGAAAAACAAAGTGGAGATCTCATATTAGACAATAACGACCAGGAACGGGAAAGAGGAATTACTATTCTTGCCTAAAATGTTTCTGTCCGATATAAGGATTATAAAATAAATATCATCGATACTCCGGGTCACTCTGATTTCGGAGGAGAAGTGGAAAGAGTGCTGAACATGGCCGACGGTGTTTTATAGCTGGTGGATGCTTTTGAAGGCACCATGGCCCAAACCCGCTTCGTGCTTCAAAAAGCACTGGGACTCGGCAAAAAAGCCATCGTAGTGGT
This sequence comes from uncultured Odoribacter sp., assembly GCA_905204385.1. The sequence continues at coordinate 976 of CAJKZL010000732.1, forward strand.
GAACAAAGTGGATAAGCCCAATTGCCGTCCCGACGAAGTGCAGGAAGAGGTTTTCGACCTGATGTTTTCCCTGGGAGCCAGCGAAGAACAATTAGACTTCAAAACCATTTATGGAAGCGCAAAACAAGGGTGGATGTCCACCGACTGGCAACATCCTACGGAAGATATCACCCCTCTGCTGGATGCCATCCTCGAAGATATTCCCGAGCCTGAAGCCACCGAAGGCACGCCTCAGATGATGATTACTTCGCTGGAGTATTCTTCCTACATCGGCCGTATCGCTATCGGAAAACTGACCCGCGGCAAATTGAAAGCAGGCATGCCGGTTACTCTCTGCAAACGTGACGGAACCACCCAGTTGAAAAGCAGGATCAAGGACCTGATGCTTTTCGAAGGCCTGGAAAAACAAAAAGTCGACGAAGTGCAGGCAGGTGAAATCTGCGCGATCGTCGGGATCGACGGCTTTGAGATCGGCGATACCATAGCGGATTTCGAAAACCCGGAAGCCCTGACTCCCATTGCGATCGACGAACCTACAATGAGTATGTTGTTTACCATCAACAATTCGCCATTTTTCGGCAAAGACGGTAATTATGTAACCTCCCGCCACATCAAAGACCGCCTGGACAAAGAGCTGGAGAAAAACCTGGCTTTACGCGTAGAACCGGGATTAAGTGCGGATTCTTTCATCGTATATGGACGGGGAGTGCTTCATTTAAGCGTATTGATCGAAACCATGCGAAGGGAAGGCTACGAACTGCAGGTGGGACAGCCCAAGGTGATCATCTACGAACTCACCGGAGAAAAATGCGGACCGGTAGAAGAACTGACGCTCGATATTCCGGAAGTGTTCTCAGGCTAAGCCATTG
>CAJKZL010000733.1 GCA_905204385.1 uncultured Odoribacter sp.
CACGCCCCTGTTCCGGGCACGGCATACGACATCATCATCGAACCTAAAAAGAGCTTCGGCACAGGCCACCATTCCACAACGGCCCTTATGCTGAAAACGATATTCGAACTGTCGGAACAGTTTAAAGACAAACGGGTCCTGGATATGGGCTGCGGCACCGGCATCCTCTCCATTATGGCTGCCAAAGCAGGAGCCCGCGAAGTAACAGGCATCGACATCGACGACTGGGCCTTTAACAATGCCATGGAGAATATCGGCAAAAACGACATCGACAATATCCGCATCCTCATCGGCGATGCCAGGCTGCTGCAAAACGAAGCTCCCTTCGACATCATACTGGCCAACATCAACCGAAACATCCTGCTCGACGATATGCAGGCCTACTACCGAAAACTTATTCCCGGAGGCTATCTGATCATGAGCGGCTTTTACTTGCACGACCTGCCCGCTATCCGCGAAAAAGCCGATTCCCTGGGATTGCAGTTCGTCAGTATGCACGAGGAGCAGCAATGGGTTGCCGCCGTGTTCTACAAAAATTAATCACGTTGTTTAATTTTAAACATCCTCTTGTTTTATCCGGATAGATGTCTCACCTTTGCAGGCGGTAATAAAAAAAAACACTAAACAAAATATAAAAATGAAAGTTTTAAAATTCGGAGGTACCTCGGTAGGCAGCGCAGAGAGAATCCAGGGGGTTGCCCGGCTAATTGCCGACGGTGAACCTAAAATCGTCGTGCTGTCGGCCATGAGCGGAACGACAAACACTCTGGTGGAAATTTCCAATTGCCTCTACCGCAATGAAAAGCAGGAAGCACTGAACATTATTCAAAACCTGGAAGTCAACTACTTCATCGTGGTTACGGAATTGTTCCAAACCGATGCATACATCCGTAAAGGAAAAGAATTTATCCAAACCATATTCACCTATCTCCGTTCTTTCATCAACAAAGATTTCTATCCCTTGCAGGAAAAAGCGGTGCTGGCTCAAGGAGAGATCATGTCGACCACCCTGATGCACTATTATCTGGAAGAATGCGGAATCGACAATACCCTATTGTCGGCACTCGAATATATGCGTATCGATAAAGACTGCGAGCCCGATTACTTCTATATCCGGCAAAACCTCGAACGGGAATTGGCCCGTCCGGGCACTCAGCCGCTGGTCATCACCCAGGGGTTTATCTGCCGCAACGCTTATGGCGAAATCGACAACCTGAAACGGGGAGGGAGCGACTACTCGGCCGCTCTGGCAGGAGCCGCCGTCAAAGCGGAAGAAATACAAATCTGGACCGATATCGACGGCTTCCACAACAACGATCCCCGGATCGTAGAAAACACCAAGGCCATCCGTTACCTTTCGTTCGAAGAAGCCGCCGAACTGGCTTACTTCGGAGCCAAAATCCTCCATCCTTCCAGCATCCACCCCGCCAAGAAAGAAAACATCCCCGTACGCTTGAAAAACACCCTCTGTCCGCAGGATGAAGGTACTCTGATCACCAAGGACAGTCCGGCCAAAAACGTCAAAGCCGTAGCCGCCAAAAGCGGGATCACCGCCATCAAGATCAAATCCACCAATATGAAGCTGGCATACGGCTTTCTGCGTAAAGTATTCGAGGTATTCGAAGCCTGGAAAACTCCCATCGACATGATAGCAACCTCGGAAGTAGCCGTATCCCTCACCATCGATTGTACGGAAAATCTGGAATACTTTCTGAAGGATCTCGAATAATACGGACTTACCGAAGTCGATCGCGACATGGCCATCGTCTGTATCGTAGGCGATTTCGCTGCGGGAAAGACAGGACTGGGGGCACAGGTGCTGAGTGCCTTGTCCGAAGTACCC
>CAJKZL010000734.1 GCA_905204385.1 uncultured Odoribacter sp.
ATGAGTCGATCGACTGCAATGGTAATACGGGTCCGTTCATTCAGTATACTTATGCGCGCATCCAATCCGTTTTGCGGAAGGCGGCAGAGGCGGGGATCGTTCCTGAAGCTGCCGGCATGCATGTCCCGGTTTCGGAGAAAGAACAAAATCTCATTAAACTGATCGCCAAGCTGCCCGATGTGGTGAAAGAAGCCGGAGTGACGTATAGTCCTGCCTTGTTGGCCAATTATGCTTACGAGTTGGCTAAAGAGTTCAATCAGTTCTATCACGATTTTTCTATTCTCAAGGAAGAGGATGCCGCTTTGAAAAATTTCCGGCTGTTGCTGGCGCAGGAATGCGCTGTGGCTATCCGGAATGCTATGGGTATGCTGGGTATCGAAATGCCCGAGAGAATGTAGACACCGCAACTGTTGGAAACCAGAGACAGGTATCGACCAGGAGTAAAAGATGAATCTGACAAATTATCATAGCCATTGTACGTTTTGCGACGGTAGGGCTTCCATGGAGGAGTATGTAAAAGCCGCCGTCGGGGCAGGCTTTACGGCCTACGGAGTTTCTTCGCATGCCCCTCTGCCGTTTCCGGCAGAATGGACCATGTCGCTGGAACAGTTGCCCGCTTATCTGCGCGAGCTGAGCCGGTTGAAGGAAAAGTATGCAGGACAGATCGAATTATACGGAGGTCTGGAAATCGATTACCTCGACGACCGGCATCATGCGGGGATCCCTTTGTTTCAGGAGTTGCCGCTGGACTACCGGATCGGTTCGGTCCATTTGGTGCATGCGGACGGAGGAGAGATTGTCGACACCGATACGGGAGGAGATCATTTCAAAATGCTGGCCGACCGTTACTTTCACGGCGATGTGAAAGAAATTGTCCGGCGCTATTACGAAGCCTGCGGACGCATGCTGGAATGCGGGGGCTTCGATTTTGTCGGGCATGCCGATAAGATTGCCTGGAATATGGAATATTGCAAGCCGGGGGTGACGGACGAATCATGGTACAGGAATCTGAGGGATGGATTTTTTGCCTCGGTGGCCCGGAAAGGAGTGATGCTCGAAATCAATACCAAGGCCTCTCGGTCCAAAGGATGTTTTTTCCCCGGCGAAGCGCATTTTGCGACGATCCGGAGGCTGAACATACCCGTGGTAGTCAATTCCGATGCCCATTTCCCGGATTTGATCGATGCCGGCCGGCCGGAGGCTTTGAAAGCCTTGAAAAAGGCAGGCTTCCGGTCGGTCATGGAATTGCACGCAGGAGAATGGAGAGAAACCCTCATCGGCGATTCCTAGGGGCCGGACAAACCGGAAGGCGAGTGAATAAACTGTTTCATGCGTAAAAAAAATAAAAATGAATTCAACGATCGATATTGCGGATGCTTTAAAGCTTGCTATCCGCTGGGCCCGCGAAACGGGTAAAATACACCTTTCTTATTTCAGGGGTCAAAATCTGGATATCCGTACCAAATCGAATGTTTACGATGTAGTGACCCGGGCCGATAAAGAGAGCGAGGCTTTCTTAATTCGCGAAATCGGGGCTGCTTTTCCGGACCATGCCGTCCTGGGAGAAGAAAGCGGTGAACATGCCGGGACGGGCGACTATCGCTGGGTGGTCGATCCCCTGGACGGGACCAATAATTATAGCCAGGGATTGCCCGTCTTCACCGTTTCCATCGGATTGCAATACCGGGGAGAAACGGTGTTAGGGGTGGTGTATGCCCCTTATTTCGATGAACTTTATACGGCCATGAAGGGGAAAGGAGCCTTTCTGAACGGGAAGGCTATACAGGTATCCCGTAAGAGCGACCTGGAACATTCGGTATTGGGAACGGGCTTTCCTTAC
>CAJKZL010000735.1 GCA_905204385.1 uncultured Odoribacter sp.
AGGTTTATTTTACTGACCGGTACCCGGTAATGAGGAGTTTCGTCCGGGGCAACTGCCTCATACAACAAATAACGATCTTTCCTCAGATCATCGTCTTGATAACAATTGATCAGTTCAGGAGAGACGACACAGAGGTTTGTCGGTACATTATTGCTCACCAGGTTAACCGATCTGGTCACCAAACTCAATACGTCGTTACGGTCTCCCATCAGAAAAATATTTTCCGGATTGGTCCAGGTCAGGTAATCGGGATAAGAGTCGGAAGTCCCGTCCGGAGGGGCTATCGAATTTAAATCCTGCAAACCATAGTCATAGTTAGTGAAAACACGCTCTCCATAAGCCATAGCTTCGGGCCATTTTTCCATATACAGATAAACTCTCGACAACAAAAGCTCGATAAAGGGCAAATTCACCCGCTTGTTTTTCCGGATCCGGTCTGCTTCAGGCAAGGTTTTCATCAGACGTTCAGCTTCCAGTAGATCGGCCAGCACCCGCTCATGCACTTCCCCGACCGTATTCCGGGGCATATGATCCGTCGACAGGTTGGCATCCAGCTTTAACGGAACTCCCAATGCCTGAGGATCGTAAGCATAAGGCTTCCCATACAGATTCACCAGATAGAAATAATAATAAGCTCGCAAAGCATACGCCTGTGCCACCAGATAATTCCGGTTTTCCTCTTCGCCTGCAACCTCTCCCGCATAATCCAGCACAGCATTGCAGACCACTATCTTATTATAAACATTCCCATAAACATTGTAATTCTGCAGGTAATCTATCATATCCCTGGACCAGGTGAAAGCCATTCTGACCTGCTTATAATTGGTTTCACCCTCTGGCTTAAAAGCTGGCAAATCCGGGCGGGTAGCCACATCGTCGTCGAATAGTCCCAACACGGAAAAAAGATTTCCATACGATACATCGACAGGAGAAATATAAGCACCTCCCAACAACAATTCGTCAAGAGCCGCCACATCCCGGGGCACATACTCGCTCTGGGATTTAGGTTCCAGAAAGTCTGAACAGGATATCAGACAAAGAACCGGAATAAAAACCGCATATTTTATGATCTTTTTCATTGGATTATAATATTATTTCAGTTATTTATACAAAACTTCCATCCACACCGTACCTTCTACACACTATCGTTTTATATTTTTCCATTAAAAACTGACATTCAAACCGACAGAATACATTTTTGGCTGCACGCTATCTCCCAATTCCGGGTCGAAACCATGGAATTTCTTACTGGCTATGACAAACACGTTGTTCATAGTCGCACTGAGTTGCAATCCCTTCAGTCCCAACTGTGAGCACAATTTCCGGTTCATATTCCAGGTCAGTGACATTTGCTGACAACGCAAAAAAGAAGCATTGACCACCCGGATGTCCGACATAGCCCACATTTTAGTTACATTGATAGCAGTCCGGTAAGAATCCGGGATATAAACACTCTCGTCATCCTGACCGGTATATACTCCCGGTATGTTGGTAAAAGCATCATCCCCCGGTTTTTTCCAGCGATCCAGCAACTCCCTGTTCAGATTCACGTCAGAGGAAGGCAGGCGATAAGAAGCAGGGAACGGATCGTGCAACCGTTTTTTGGCTCCTACCAACAAGGCAAAATTAGCACCGAACGTCAGATCTTTCCAGCGCAAACGGGTAGTGATACCTCCGGTGAAATCCGGTTGACTCTTTCCGGAATATACCAGGAAATCGGTAATTTCATTCGCATCAGCCAACAGTGATTCTCCCCTTTCATTTTTCAGGATATTCCCATTTTCATCCAACTGATTAATATAATGGAATTCAGGACGCCCGGTAGACGGATTCAACC
>CAJKZL010000736.1 GCA_905204385.1 uncultured Odoribacter sp.
TTATTTTTATCCTTCTGGATTCCTGGAATCCACGGATATTCGATACAGAGACCATGCCGAACCTCTCCGGTTTCGCAACCCGTAGTTCGGTTTTCACCCATCATCTGAGTTCCAGCAGCGGTACACGAGGAAGTATTTTCGGCTTGTTCTTCGGAATTTCTCCTACCTATTGGAAAGCTTTCGAACTATCGGGGACCTCTCCTTTATTCATCCAAACCCTGCTCGAACAGGGGTATGACGTTCAGACCTTTCCGAGTGCAACTCTTCAAAATCCGCCTTTCGACCGGATTATTTTCGGGGAAGTTCCGCACCTTCGGACAGAAACCCAAGGGGCAACTCCTTTCGACCGCGATACCCGGCTGACGGCCGACTTTCTTCAATATCTGGACCAAAAACCCGACAAACCGTTTTTTGCTTTTTTATTCTATGATTTGTTGCATGCCATCTCCATTCCGGCTCCTCACCGTCATAAATTCGAACCTTCCTGGGAGTATGCCAATTATATGGCGCTGAATAATGAAATGGATGCCACGCCATTTTTCAACCTCTACAGAAATTGCGGTTGGTATGTAGATTCCCTGGTTGGAAGTATCGTCGGAGAACTCGAACACAAGGGACTCTTAGACAATTCGATCCTGGTCATTACCGGAGACCACAGTCAGGAATTCAATGAGAATAAAAAAAATTACTGGGGTCACGGCAGTAATTATTCCGATGCACAGATTCATGTGCCTTTCATTTATTACGAACCCGGACAAGCTCCACGGAACTATCACCATACAACCACTCATTACGACATAGTGCCGACTTTGATGCATACCCTCTTCGGTGTTTCGAATCCTCCCGGAGATTACAGCATGGGCCATTTTCTCACCGACAGCCTGCGCCCGCTCTTTCACCTGACAGGTACCGAAGAAAATTATGCCTTTGTCACCCCCGAAGCGATATACGAAAAGAAACATTCAGGCCGAATCGTCGTAACGGACAGGCTGCTGAATCCGATCGATCATCCGATGTCTCCTCAACTACTCAAAGAAGTTTTGGAATATAAAAACCGATTCAGGAAAAAAGACTGAACCACGATTTATACCGAAATCGCTCCTTTGATATGCGGATGGGGATCGTAGCCGGTCAATTCGAAATCTTCATAGCGGAAACCGAAAATATCCTTCACAGCCGGATTGATATGCATCTGCGGTAAAGCGCGGGGCTCGCGGGACAATTGCAGACGGACCTGTTCGATATGATTCAGGTATATGAGTGCATCCCCCAGGGTATGTACGAACTCACCCGGCTGCAAACCACAAACCTGGGCCATCATCAGAGTCAGCAAGGCATAAGAAGCGATATTGAAGGGAACTCCCAAAAAAGAATAGGCACTACGTTGGTAGAGCTGGCAGGATAATTTGCCACCGACCACATAAAACTGGAATAAAGCATGGCAGGGAGCTAAAGCCATATTTTCAATATCTCCGGCATTCCAGGCACTCACAATCAAACGCCGGGAGTCGGGGTTGTTTTTTATATCGTGGACCACCTGTGAGAGCTGAACCAGATGGGTCCCGTCGGGCCGGGGCCATGAACGCCATTGATAACCGTAGATAAGTCCCAAATCCCCGTCGGCACCCGCCCATTCGTTCCAAATCTTCACCCCATGATCCTGCAAATATTTGACGTTGGTGTCTCCTTTCAGGAACCAAAGCAATTCGTAGATAATCGATTTGAGATGCAATTTTTTGGTGGTCAGCAAAGGAAAACCTGCCTGTAAATCAAAACGCATCTGATGACCGAAAACACTGATCGTCCCTGTTCCGGTACGGTCTGTTTTCTCCGCTCC
>CAJKZL010000737.1 GCA_905204385.1 uncultured Odoribacter sp.
CTCTGCATTTTCAGAAAGTAATTTTTCCGCATCTTCCGGTTGTATCTGTTCCGGCTTATGGGTTTCCATCTGCTCAATCTCTCTTTGCAGACCGTCTTTCAATTTCACAGCATCGGTTAGCTTTTGCTCTGTTTCGGCAACGAGTTTTTCAGCATCTTCAATACGACCTGCTAAACGTTTACCTTCACTAACATTTGCGTCAATTTTTTGGATTTTCTTGTTGTTGAAATTATTTTTCATAGTTTCCAACCTGGATACATAATCATCTCCATCAAACAGGCGGCCGCAAGTAGGACATACCAATTCATCTTCATTGACAGAAAATTCTTCCTCTTTCAACTGATGGTAAACATTCAAAAGCCCTTGATTCTGCTGATTAAAAAGACTTACTTCTTTTTTCTGATATTCAAGGGTTCCGGACAAAGAATTAATACTACCTTCTGAGCGTGATAGTTCATTCTTTTTGTCTTGCAATAGCAAATACCAAGTTTCGTATTCCTCATTAGCAGACTTCCGTACTTCTCGCTTTAGCGTATCAATACGGTTCAGATTATCATTAATCTTCGTACGTAAAGAGTTTTTATGAGCGGATACACTTTCTGATGCTTTGGATAAATCCGCAATTTGAGCATCATAATCCTGTATCTGTGATTTTTTCTCTGCAATTTGAGCACGTATTGCATCCCAGTCTTGCGCTTCCGGCATGTTTCGGTTATTTTCCTCAATACGACCGGGAATATCTGACACCTCTTTCTTGATTAGGTTTTTCTGCGACACTGTATGTTTTTTAAAGTCATCTAATGACTTACGGGAGTTCAATGCTTCAATCAGGGGAGCATACATGTCTTTGTTTTTATCCGTAACAAGGTATTTCAAAACATCATCATTCGTAATATTTCCGGCAATATCGAACAACATTGCCCGCTGGTCCTGCATTTTCAGCGACGGGAAATAGGCCGGATTAGTTATCTGCCGGAAAAGCTGTTCCGGGCAAATGGCGTATACACGACTATCATACTCACGTTTTGACAATGGAACATCATCAACAAAATAATCCACGCTGTGACCATCCAGTACCGGTTCCACAGCTCCACGTTTTTTTACCCAATTCTCCTTATAACAGCGACGGAACGTTGTTTGAATACCATCTACATCAATAACGGCAGTAACTTCATGTTCTAATTTGTGAATAGCCTTTCCTTCTGCATCCAAAGCAGTGAAGGAAAGAGCCCTATTCGCGGGCACCTTGAAGTGCGCAGAGCCGTCCTCCTCTACATTCACAGTGCCGAGCGGGCGCTCCAAACTGAAAGTTCCAAGCATAGTTATCGGCTCCATTCCTCCGGTTAGGTGGCAGGCAAGGGGGAGTATCTCGCTAATGAGCAGCTTCTTTATGTCTGAGCTTTTTATATTGCCCATATTTCTGCCTATCGCGGTATCCACGACCGACACTGTCGCGTCTTCCTCGTCGTAATCTGCGGTATCTGCCGCAACCTCGCCTTTTGGGGATTTTTTTATGGGAACGGGATTTTTTATTTCCAAGCGGCGCTTTTTCAGCTCGGCGGAGAAATCTGCGGGAATTTTTATGTCCTGAAAAATGTGCCCCTTGTCGTCCATTATCAGAATGGAGTCCTTGTCGGACACGAGCGCATAATTTTCGTTAATCGGAAATGGGTAGGAAAATTCGCCAAACGACTCGCCCGACGCGAGCGAAAAGGCGGAAGTGTCGGACGGGTTGCGCGGGTTGCGCAAAAAGGCAACGCGCCCCAAATGGTCGCGACTGCCGTGCCAGTCGGAAAACGTCAGGACGTACGAATTCTTTGCCCCGGGAATTTCCTT
>CAJKZL010000738.1 GCA_905204385.1 uncultured Odoribacter sp.
ATTGTTTCTCATGCAACCTTCCAATATAAAAGATACCATTGTCTATGATCCGCTGACCAAGCGTTATGTCGTAGCCAGCCTGATCGGCGGAAAGTATTATTACAACCGCCCTTTTATGGAAACCTTGCAGGATCTGCTGAAAGCCCGTTCGAAAATGTCGTTGTACGAATACAACCGGAGGCAGATTTAGGAAGGGAATAAGTACGATTTCAAGAGTCTGGTTTCCGATATACAATTTTTAGACAAAATTCTGAGTCCGATTTTCGGTATCAACAAAATCCGGATCGAAGTACAGGGATCGGCAGAACTGACCTTGGGGGTCAAAACGAATAAAGTCGATAATCCGACTTTGCCTATCGATATGCGCAAAACGACTTCGCTGGATTTCGACGAGAAGATACAATTCAATATCGGCGGTAATATCGGTGATTTGGTCAATCTCGATTGGTCGTACAATACAGAGGCTACTTTCGATTATGACAATATCCTGAAACTGAACTACGAAGGGAAGGAAGACGATATTGTGAAAAAGGTGGAGGCGGGAAATGTCTCTTTACCTTTAACCGGAACGCTGATTTCGGGTGGACAGAATCTTTGGGGATTCCGGACGGACCTGCAGTTCGGTAAATTGTCCATGTCGAGTATTTTTTCGCAACAGAAGGGGGAATCTAAAGTGATTCAATTGGAGAAAGGAGCTGAAAAACAGGATTTTGAAGTATCTGCTTTGAGGTATGAAGCTAATAAACACTTTTTCCTGTCGCGTTTTTTCCGGGATCAGTACGATGCCGCCTTACAAAACTAGCCCGTAGTGAATAGTGGGGTGGTGATCACTAAAATTGAAGTATGGGTAACCAATAAAAGTTCCCGTTTCGACCGGGCCCGGAATTTCGTTGCATTTACGGGTTTGGCTGAAAATAATGTCGGGGATCCGTCCAATCCGATGTTCGATGCCGGTTTGTTTCCCGCCGTTCCCGGGCAGGTATATCCCGATAATCAGAGCAATCGGCTGTATCAGACCATGGTGGATCGCTATGCAGGAATCCGGGATATCAATCAGGTTTCCGGTATTTTATCCCAGATCGGTACCGGTTTCAATTCCGGCAAGGATTATGAAAAATTGGAAAATGCCCGTTTGCTGGATCCTTCCGAATATATCCTGAATGAAAAACTGGGATATATCTCCCTGAATGCGGCCTTGAATGCGGATGAGGTATTGGCGGTCGCTTATGAATATACGGTGAGAGGGGAAATCCATACGGTGGGTGAACTGACCTCCAATGCCCCGGCTGCACCTTCGACCTTGGTGGTGAAGATGTTGAGAAGTACGACACAGAGCCCTAAAATGCCGACCTGGGATTTGATGATGAAGAATGTCTATAATATCGGTTCCTATAATCTGAGTGCCGAGGATTTTGTGTTAGACGTTTTGTACCAGAATGATAAGGCCGGAACGATGGTGAATTATCTGCCGGCCGGAGATATCGATAATAAGATTTTATTGTCTGTGATGAATCTCGACCGGCTGAATACCCAGTTGGACGCGATTCCGGACGGGCGTTTCGATTATATCGAGGGGATAACGGTCTATTCCAATAAAGGGAGGAGCGTTTTTCCCGTACTGGAACCATTCGGCGGGTGGCTGGAAAAGAAAATCAATCGTCCGGGAGTCGCTGGTCAGTACGTTTATAAAGACTTGTACGAAAAGACACAAAGCGAAGCGGAACAGAATGCCGAGAAGAATAAGTTTTATCTGAAAGGAAGGTACAAATCGTCGTCCTCTTCCGAGATCTCCCTGGGAGGACAGGACATTGCTCAGGGCTCGGTGAAAGTA
>CAJKZL010000739.1 GCA_905204385.1 uncultured Odoribacter sp.
CTGAATCACCGATACCCCACCGGAGCGTATTCCCCCGAAGTCTTCCGCTGCTTACCGCAATTGCTGGATATCGCTCAGGCCCACCGCGATCTAAGCCGTTATATGAAACTGGAAGATCAGTTCAAGGTTCATCACAATATCCCCTATTATCCTGAAAATTATCTGCTGGACAGTGATATCGACGTCAAAGAACGGGCCAATTATCTGAAAAACTTATACGACACCCGTCGGCGACTCTTCGATTTATTTAATTCTCCCGCCTTTTCTGTACAGGAGCCTCATACACATCCCCGTCCGAACAAATAAAAGTCTCCGGAAAAATGGCCTGGGCTTCGGGCAAAAGGCAATAAGGATCGGTATAACGGGCAGAAAAATGCCCCAGAAGCAATTTTTGGGCTCCCGCGGCCTTCGCCACCCGGGCTGCCTGCTCCGCAGTACTGTGAAAGCTTTCTTTGGCCAATATTTCATCCGCTTTGCCATAAGTTGCTTCGTGGTACAACAGGTCTACCCCTTGCACAAAGTCAGCAAAACGCTCCCTGAAAAGGGTATCCGTCATGTAAGCATACGAACGGGGAGGTGGTGGAGCTGCAGTCAACCGCTCATTGGCGATGATCTCACCCGAAGGAGTGATATAATCGGCTCCTTGTTTCAGATATTGCATGAAGGCTATCGGAACCTTCCATTCTGTCGCCCTGTCTTTCAGTATTGTCCGCTCCCGTTCTTTCTCACGGAATAAAAAGCCGCAAACCGGAGTTTCGTAATGATGTTTTAAGGGAAAAGAGGAAACCCTCACCACTTTGGCTTCATAAATCACTTCTTCGCGGCGACTCAAGGCATGAAAAACAATCGGAAATAAAAAACGGCTGTGCATGATTTTCTGCTGGCAAGCCATGATTTCCTGCAAACGGGGATCGGCATAGATATGCATCTCTCCTCTCCGCCCCTGCAAGGAAAGGGTGGACAGAAAACCCATTAATCCGAAGAAATGATCGCCATGCAAATGGGAAATAAAAATATGATTGATCTTATTATACGGCACATGAAAACGCCTCAGTTGATGCTGAGTCGCTTCAGCGCAATCAATAAGAAAATGCCGCTCAAGTACATTGAGTACCTGAGCGGCAGAATTTCTGTTTGCAGTGGGAATGGAAGAACCACATCCCAATATAGTCAACTCGAATTTCATGATCTACGATTTATGATCCCGGATTCACGATTTTTACCGTCCTTCTCGCTCAAGTCCCTGCGGACTCTCGTTACTTTTACGATCGTTCCTCCTCAATCGTTCATCGTCCATCGCTTATTCTTTGTTTTCTTTCGCTGCAGCGGCATCGGCAGCCATCTGTTCTTTCAGGGCAGCCAGTTCGGTGATGTCTCCCAAAGTGGTTTTTTCAAGCTTATCTTTCACCTGTTTCACCGCTTTTTTGGTTGATTTTTCTTCAGCGTTTTTCTTTGCCTTCTCTTCGGATTTCTGAGCATCTTCGAAAACGCGTGAATGAGAAACGATGATCCGTTTAGCAGCTTTGTTGAACTCGATCACTTTAAATTCCAGCTTTTCGTCCACCTTAGCCTGAGATCCGTCCTCTTTCACCAAATGACGGGGAGTAGCGAATCCTTCGACACCGTACGGCAGAGCAACAACGGCACCCTTGTCGAAAATCTCGGTAATGGTACCTTCGTGAATAGAATCCACCGTAAAGATGGTTTCGAACACATCCCAGGGATTTTCTTCCAGTTGTTTGTGACCTAAGCTCAAACGGCGGTTTTCTTTATCGATTTCCAGCACTACTACTTCAATCGGAGCTCAGATCTGAGTAAATTCTGCC
>CAJKZL010000740.1 GCA_905204385.1 uncultured Odoribacter sp.
ATGCGTCAGCGACACATTCAGCATCCTGTCACTGACCACCGACACGGAAAACGATCCCTCCAGCCGGCTTCTGCCGCTTTTGCCGAATCCCAGCTTCAGTCCCACCGAATCGCGCCTTTCATACCCCTTCCGGTCTGTCGCGAGCAACAACTGCGGCTTATCGGGCCGCTTCACGAAACACAGCCGTTGGCTCCAAATGCGGCATCGGCTGTCGAATAGGACAATATGGGCAATCCCTTCCAGCATATCTCTCACCGCAAGCTCTCCCACCGGAAAATCGCTTACCGGCAGAACGGCATACACCAGCCCCCGCGTATGAATCATGACATATAAATCCGGAGGCATCACGGCATCGCGGCTTTTGACGACAGCATACCGGACCACCGTATCGTTGCGCAGCAAACGAACCCCCACCCCCTTTGCGTTCACTTCGGGCAATGCGAACACCTTTTCCAGACCGTCCTCCGTCCTTACTCTCGCCTTATATCGCACTCCGGCTTCCACGGGCAATCTCAGCCTTCCCATTCCGTCGTGGCGACTGGCAAAATAAACAACCGTATCTCCGCTGTCATTTTCAACCACTCCCGAAATCTCCTCGGGCATGCCATATCGATTCACCGCTTTGAAAGCCGTCAGTTGCAGGTTGCCGGACAATAACTCCCCACCTTCCGGGAAAAAGGCGACGTCCAGGTCACGTTCCGGCTTCGGATCGATCGCTGTCTTCGGTTGCTTTCCGGAAGGCGTCCCCACCGGCTCGCCGGTATCGCGGGGCAGGGCAGGCCGGCGGGGATTGACCACCCGGATCTGTTTCTTGAAAAGATAGTCTTCGCCCACACTCTGCATGGCATACGAATAGGCCCGAATCATATAATCGTCCTGCAAAAGATCGGGCGATAACCCCAAATATCCCTCGAATGCCTCCTTCCTCCTTGCGATTTTCACCCGTTGCAGCACCGAATCCCGCCTGTCCGTCAGCTCGACGTAAACGTAACGGCTTTCCTCCGAAGGAACATGGGTGATGGCATTCACCAGATAAGCCCGCAACCACACTTTCTCACCCGCAACATAATGAGGTTTATCGGTTTGAAGGTATACCTTCTCTTGCGGATACGTAGCCATCTTCAACAAAAAACGACTGCTGATCTTTTTTATAAAATCAGAAGGATCATCTACCGTAAATGCAACTACACACAAACTCAAAATTGAAATGCTCAATAATTTTTTCATCATGTATCTCGTTTTATTCTTTCGTGATAGTTACTTTCTTCTTTTTTACATCAACGCAACGTATCGCCCAACTGCCGCAACGAATCCTGTTTCCTCCTCCAACGTTCTTCGTAAAGACGACGGTAATGCGCTTCCTCCATCCGGACAGAATCCCAAACTTTACGAACCTCCGCATCCCATTCTTTACGCATATTTTCATCAAAAACAACTCTTTCTATTTTAGATGAATTTTGTAGTAACCAATCTACAGCTACTCCCCAACCATTTCCAAACATAATAAAACCAATTCCACCTGTATCTGCAAAAATCTTTACAGAGGCCGAATAATTATGCTCCATATCATATTTTGTTGTGTCATACGGGTAGGTAACTACATAAACTTCACGATCTTTATACTTTCCTCCAGTTATTATTTCCTTTGATATTTGAGGTGTTAAACCTGCTTCATAATATTCCTTATCCCCATATTTTAATAAAGCTCCTTTAGACAATTCCAATAACACTTTATCACGTTCCTGCTGAGGAAGTTTACGTAAATCCTGGCCAGAAACCAAGGCCGGTAAAAGCAATTAATACACTACGGAAAAAAGATAAAATA
>CAJKZL010000741.1 GCA_905204385.1 uncultured Odoribacter sp.
GTTCTTTCATTTTTTCGAGATTGTATTTGTATTCCTGGCTATTGTATTTAAAAGTGAGTACGCCATTCTGAAAGCTCACAAATTCTCCTAACCGATCTCTCGACGTGATGAATAAATAGGATTTTTTGACATCTTCTTTCGATGGGATGATGTTGACATTCAAAATCTTATCCGGCATTTGTACGTTGTCTTTAGGGGCTTGTTGCCCATCGATGATGTAAGTCATATCCGAATTCTGGGAGTCGATTTTAATTTTTGTTTTTCCGTTTTCTTCCGTGATTTGTACCGAGTTACTGCTCATACCTGTACCGTTGCCGAACGATTGGAAAAATTTTTCAACCTTTTGCCGGTGATTGCCGTTTTTGAAAAATTCTTCGAAATCTTCATCCGTCATGCCCTCCCCCGGATTAAAAAATTCGTCCGGTAGGAAATGACCGAATGGAAAACCGCCGGGCATATTGTTCGTGGTGGTCGAATCACCGGGCATGCCGAAAAAATCGCCGAATAACGATCCGCTTCCCATGTGATTGTGCAGATTTTCCATCATCTGCCGGATATGCTGTGAAATAGCTCCGGGATTCATATCCGGGAAATCGTTAAAGTGTTTATACGACTCATAGGTGTCGGCATTGGAACTCAAGGCAGCCAGGGAGTTCAGGCCTTTCAGATTCAGCGCTCTCGACAGCAGGGCGATTTTATCCAGTTGAATGTCTCCCCGGAGTTCGATGATATCCACCTGTTGTGGGTTTTGGTTCCAGACCACCAGGTCGGTCACTTGTCCGTTTTTGTTGTGCGTGTAGATCAGTTGCTTTCCGAACTCGTCGTTCCGGCTTTTGATCAGTTTGTATTTTTCCGGTTTATCCAGTATTTCCCGGAACTGGCCGATCGCTTTTTCGCTCAGGGAGGGATCGGTCTGATTCAAATCCAGATTGAGAATATTCACCTCTTCCAGTTTTTGCAGGAGTTCGTTTGCCTCGGGCGGAAGATTATTCCGTTGATAAAGTCCGTAAAGGCTTTTGTCCAGCTGGGTGACCGTCACGCCGTTTTTCTCATGGTATTTGGACATGAGCTTAGATAATTGTGCATTTGCCGCGAAAGGCAAAACAGATACAATCGACAAAATAATAAATATTCTTCTCATGGCTATCTTGTTTTATAATTATACTTTTTATTCTATCGCTATAATCAGGTTATGATCTTCGTAAAGCACTCTTTGTACCGGTGTTTTTTCATCTTCCAGGGCATTTCCCAGGACGCGCAGTGCATTTTCGAAGCGTTCTTTCTTCAGGTTATCCGACAGTTGTATACCCGGACGGGGTGTCGTTGTGAAGGTCTCCCTGAATGAAAGGATCAGCACGGCCATCGCTGCAATACTCCCGGCCGTAATCCAGAGCTGTCTGATTTTGCGTTGCCGTTTTTGCCGGATATACCGCTGTAATTTTTCATTCAGGCCTTCCGGTATTTCCATCGGACCGCGAAGCCCCAAAATCGGTTCTCCCGGGAGTTCTCCCCGTTGCCAGGCAGACCTCAACTCCCGCTCTTCTGCCAAAGTTGTCTCCCCTTTGTAATATCGTTTCAGTACTTCTTCCATATATTCTATCTGTCATCTTTCATTTCGCATCATTTCTTTTACCTTCGACCGTCCGCGTGAGAGCAACACCCGGATGTGGTTGGCGGTTAGTCCTGTGATCTGTTCGATTTCTTCAAATTCCAGTTCTTCTATTTCCCGCAGGATGAGCACCTCCCGTTGATTTTCCGGCAGAGTGTCGATGATTTGCCGGAGAAGGCTCACGGTGTCCTTGGTTTCGATTTCCTGCAAGGGATT
>CAJKZL010000742.1 GCA_905204385.1 uncultured Odoribacter sp.
AGAGGAGAGGTTATCGGTGGCGTCCACTATCACATCGTAATCGGGTATGATGTTGCCGGCGTTTTCCGGCGTCAATCGCCGGTTCATGGGGACAATCCGGCAAGCGGGGTTCAGCAACTCCAGTTTTCGGCGGGCAATGTCCACTTTAGGCAATCCCACGGAAATGGAATCATACAGGATCTGACGCTGGAGATTGCTTTCCGACACCACGTCGTCGTCCATAAGGCCAAGCGTTCCGATCCCGGCTGCCGCCAGATAAAAAAGCACGGGTGAGCCCAGGCCTCCGGCGCCTATCACCAGCACGCGGGCCCGTTGAATTTTTTCCTGTCCTGGTTCACCCACTTCCTGTAAGATAATCTGGCGGGCATATCTTTCGTGTTTTTTCATCATCGTTATCCTCGTTGAAAGAAAAGTTTTCGGCTACATCCAGCCCTCCCAGTCCTTCCATACCGGTTCGTAGCCTTTTTGACGGATACTGCCGGCGACTTCGTCCGGAGTTCTTTCGTCGCTGATGTGAAACTGTTCCAATGCCTGCGGATAAGTGAAGTATCCTCCAGGTTCGGTTTTCGACCCGGCACTCAGGGAAGTAATTCCCAAAGGAAGCATGTTGTTGCGGAATGTCGCCGATTCCCGGGTGGAAATGGAGATATCCACATCATGATCGAACAGACGGAAAGCAAAAATCAGTTGCGCCAGGGCTTTATCCCCGAGGACGACATTGGGCTGAAAATGCCCTTCGGACGGCCGCATGCGGGGAAAGTTCACACTGTACCTGGTTTGCCAATAATGTTTTTGCAGGTAACGCAGATGCCGGGCCATCATGGTGACATCGGTCCGCCACTCTTCCAATCCGATCAGCACTCCTAATCCGATTTTATGCACATGGGCTTGCCCCATCCGGTCGAAACCATTTACGCGCCATTCGAAATTAGATTTCATCCCTTTGGGGTGATATATTTGATAGCGTGCCCGGTTGTAGGTCTCCTGAAAACACACTACTCCGTTTAGTCCTGAATGTGTAAGTCGTTCATAGTCTTCGGATTTAAGTGGCATTACTTCAATGGATAGATTCGCAAAAAGAGGTCGTGCCAGGCGTAGAGCCCGTTCCAGATAATCCACTCCTGCCTCTTTGGGATTTTCTCCTGTAACAATCAGTAAGTTCTCAAAATTACCCAACTTCTTGATGGCATGGAGTTCATTCAGGATTTCTTCCTCGGTGAGGATGATTCTTTTCAGTGGATTGTTGTGATTGAAGCCACAGTAAACGCAAAAATTGGTACAGGAATTGGTGATATACAACGGAATATACATCGAGATGGTTTTCCCGAATCGTTGTAAGGTATATTTTTGGCTCAGGGCAGCCATAGGCTCCAGATATTTTTCTGCAGCGGGAGAAATCAGCGCCATAAAATCCTCAACATTCAACTGGCTTTTGCCCAAAGCCGTTTCGACGTCGGCAGGAGTTTTGGCATAGATTTGACGGGTAGTCTCTTCCCAGGAATATTTTTCTAGTTCTTCAGAGAACATATTTTTAAGTTTTAGGTTCATTCCGGTCCCGCCGGAATGAAAATGATGGATAAACTATTTCAAAATCGGAAGCATGAAAGGCTTGTGTGAGAAACTGAACAGCCATATTCGCTATCGTTTACGCATGTGCATATGGAAACACTGGAAAACAGCGAAAAACAGAGCAAGAAACCTGATGAAGCTGGAAGTACCCCGTTGGGCGGCATATAAAATCGCATACTGCGGAGATCGCTATGCAAGACTTGCCCGCAACGGCTGGGTGCAGAAAGCCATAAGCAATAAGAGATTA
>CAJKZL010000743.1 GCA_905204385.1 uncultured Odoribacter sp.
AAAATGATAGATTTTATCACCTTTTGTGACTATACAGGGACGTTTGCATTCGCAATTAGTGGGATCAGATTGGCCTCTGCTAAACAATTTGACTGGTTTGGCGCCTATGTGGTCGGACTGGTTACTGCCGTGGGCGGAGGGACAATACGCGATATCCTGCTGAATGCAACCCCTTTCTGGATGGAACAAACATCTTATTTAACTGTTTCCGCACTAGCTTTATTGTTTGTTATCATCTTCCGTAAATATGTGATCCGGCTGAATAACACGTTTTTTATATTCGACGCCATCGGACTGGGTCTGTTCGG
This sequence comes from uncultured Odoribacter sp., assembly GCA_905204385.1. The sequence goes on from CAJKZL010000743.1 coordinate 309, forward strand.
CGTGGTCGGAATCGCTAAAACACTCGAATTCGGCTTTCCTATGTGGGTAGCTATCGTAATGGGAACGATCACCGGATCATTCGGGGGAATGATGCGCGATATATTAATCAACGAGGAGCCGCTAATCTTCCGAAAAGACATCTATGCCCTGGCATGCGTGTTCGGTGGCGGTGTATATTATTTATGTATGCTCGCCGGGTTAACACCCTCCATCACCCAGTTCGCTGCAGCGTTGGGGATATTCCTGGCACGAATCATAGCCGTAAAATATCACATAAGCGTTCCCGTTTTGAAGGGAGAAGAATAAATTTATTACCTTTGCATTATGACAGTAAACATGAACGATCAGCGCGATAAGGCTTCTATCCTGCTTATCTATACAGGCGGAACAATCGGAATGATTGAAAATCCTGAAACCGGAGTATTGGAATCTTTTAATTTCCAACATCTTAGAGACAATATGCCGGAACTGAAAAAGCTCGGTTACTCAGTATCGACTTATCAGTTCGATCCGGTAATGGACTCGTCCGAAATGGGGCCTGACTCATGGATGAAGATTGTGAAAATCATCGCAGATAATTATGCGAAATACGATGGTTTCGTGGTGCTGCATGGCACCGATACCATGTCGTTCACCGCCTCTGCCCTGAGTTTCATGCTCGAAAACCTCAGCAAGCCGGTCATTTTCACCGGTTCACAATTGCCCATCGGCATGTTGCGCACAGACGGGAAGGAAAACCTGATCACGGCGATCGAGATTGCTGCTGCCAAAGAAAACGGAATACCTATTGTACCCGAAGTCTGCATCTTCTTTGAAAACGATTTGCTGCGAGGCAACCGTACGAGCAAGATCAATGCCGACAACTTCAATGCGTTTCGTTCATACAATTATCCGGCCCTGGCACATGCCGGGATATACATTAAATACGATACGGGACAAATTTATCACCCGGTTTCGCGTAAGCCGCTGAAACCGCATTATCTGCTGGACCGGAACATCGCTATCCTGAAGTTGTTTCCGGGTATCTCGCCGCAGGTGGTGGAAAGCATCCTCAACATTCCCGACCTGAAAGGGGTCGTGATGGAAACTTTCGGTAGCGGGAATGCCCCGAGTTACGACTGGTTTCTGACCATGCTCAAAGATGCAGTAGACCGGGGTATCGTAATCGTCAATGTAACCCAGTGTAGCGCCGGAAGCGGTGAGATGCACCGGTATGAGACGGGCCATAAATTAATGGAAGCCGGCGTTATAAGCGGGTTCGCCAGCACGACGGAAAGCGCTGTCGCCAAATTGATGTTCCTTTTCGGCCACGGGTTATCGCCCGAGGAGGTGAAGGACCACATGAACTGTTCGCTTATCGGGGAGGTGACGATCCCTGATACGTTCCGTTCCTGATTATACTATGTAAAACAGAATAGGCCGCGAGGCGGAATAGAAAAATATGAAACTATCATTTCTTAGCTTAGCAAGTGGAAGCAGTGGCAACTGCTATTATCTGGGTACT
>CAJKZL010000744.1 GCA_905204385.1 uncultured Odoribacter sp.
GGGCAAACCTGGGTGCAATGACCGCAATAAATACAGCGTTCCTCGATGATATAGGCTTTGTTATTTTCTATCTGAATCGCTTTCACCGGACATTCCCGTACACATTTGTAGCAATCCTGGCAATTGTCCGGTTCGGTGTAAATAGGCTTCAGGTCTTTGGCTTTGTTCATATCGGGTGTTCTAAAAAATACGAGAGGAGTATTTTAGTTTATTTTTGCAAATGCTTCTTCCAGAATCCGGTAAAGGCTGGAAAGGTTCACATTTCGGTAGACTTTGTCATCGATCCTGAGCACCGGTCCGTAGCTGCATAATTCCTCGCATAAATGACCCGAGAACGAAATATCGGCTTCCAGATGATTCTCTGCGATGTATTTGCGGATGACCTCCAAGTGTACATTGTTGCCCCGGGAATAGCACGAGCTTCCCAAACATATTCTGATACTATGCATGACCGAAAGGTTTTGCACAAAGTTATCATTTTTTTTCAGTTATAAATGCCAGGCTGAAAATACCTCTGTTTATTTCATTTTGTCTGTGGTATAAAGGTTCGTTGTTTTCGATTTTTTCAGTCTTTGAGTTACAAAGCCATCGATGCGGTGCGTTCAAGGGATGACTTTCTTTTGTTTTTTTTAATTTTGCCCGATAGAGGCGCTCTACGCGGAGAATTAACCGAAAATGTTATTATTTTTGCCCCATTTATTGTAAGATAGCAATAATGTTTTCTACCCGTTCACAACATATGATCAGCGATGAAGAGCTTATAGAGAGATTTAACAAAAGGAATGAACAAGCTTTTTGCCAGGTATATGAGAAATTTTATAATGAATTGATTTATTTTATCCGTAAGCTTATGCCGTTGGACGGGGATGAACATTCCCGCGATTTCGTTCAGGATTTATTTCTTACGATCTGGGAAAGCCGGAAACAGTTTGAGTCGCTCGACGTTTTGAAGTATTATCTTTATCAATCCCTGAAGAATAAATGGAAAAATTATCTTGAACATGAGGGATATGTTAAGAAATATCAGAATTCTTGCCAGGATCATCCTGTAGATGACCGGGTTTTGGCTGCCATGGTTGAAGCGGAAACACTGGCTCTTTTTCATCATCAGTTAAAACATTTGCCGCCGGCCTGTTCTCAAGTGATCCGCCTGGGGCTTCAGGGATTGTCGGGACAAGAAATAGCCGAAAAAATGCAAATATCCGTCAATACCGTATACTCCCACAAACAAAAAGCGATACAGATGCTTCGCGATCTTTTGCCCAAAGATCTGTTTCATCTGCTTTTTATGTGGCTCGAAAGACCTTTGTGAGCAAGTAAAAGAGTCGGTATAAAATTCAAAAAAAATCATTTTTTTAAGAATCGTATCATTAATTCTTCCTTTTTATCTGTTTTAAATATAAAAGCAATTCATCGATTTTTTCAGAGGGTGAGCGAAGGAGAGTAACATTGAAAAAACGATGTTATCGTTATTTTGAAACAGTTGTCGAATGAAATCATTATTTGAAAAAGCGAAGCGCTTATCCATCAAATTGGCTAAGGCGATTATCGAGGATAATTTTTCTGATCCGGAACTGCTGCGCTGGTCAGGTGAATCTGAAGAAGGGCAGGCAACTCTCCGGCGGGTTGAAAGCCCCGTTTTAAGGAAAAGATGCTTCGATCTTTATGATGACGGGGGTAAGGAATCGGCGGTTTTCAGATTGAAAAAGACATTGAGAAGGCGGCGGCAAAAACAAAAAGCCTAGCGCCTGTGAGGCGCTGCCGAGGTGGATTTGAGTATCGGTAGTCAGCTGTGGCTGCGGACTTCCAC
>CAJKZL010000745.1 GCA_905204385.1 uncultured Odoribacter sp.
ATTTCGTCAATACGAACATCGTAGTCAGAAATCCGATGAATGCGCCGATATACGTGATCAGCGTTGCCTTGATACTTTGCCGGATAACCACGCCCATACTTTATCCTTTAGGTCTTGCTTTGGAATTGGTCTGCATACCAGCGGTATAACTTTTCCACTCCTTCTTCGATTTCAATGCGGTGATGCCACCCTAAAGTATGCAAACGGGACACATCCGTCAATTTCCGGGGCGTACCGTCGGGTTTCGAAGCATCGAAGGCCAACTCACCGGAATAGCCCACCACCTGACGGACCAATTCGGCCAGCCGGCGAATGGTCAGTTCCTTTCCGGTTCCGATATTTACATGGGTATTGCGGATTTCCCCGGAGGGCATATCCGCCATCAAGTCTTTAAAACTCACTTCTTCCATCAAATAGACACAGGCATCGGCCATCTCTTCGCTCCAAAGAAATTCCCGCAAGGGAGATCCGGTGCCCCAAAGCGTCAAGGTTTCTGCCGTAATTCCATAGTCCGCCAGCGCAGTCCTGATTTGCCGATCGGAGGCGTCCGAAGGAATACCGTCCACCGGCAAACGGTCAAGATCCGCCCGCAATGCCGTCCAATCCTTCTCTGCCAAATAGTTCGCCAGACTCATCTTGCGCATCATGGCCGGCAGCACATGCGAACGCTGCAAATCGAAATTATCGTTAGGTCCATAAAGATTGGTAGGCATCACGGCAATAAAATCCGTGCCATACTGCAGGTTATAACTCTCACACATCTTTATCCCGGCAATCTTAGCCAGCGCATAAGGTTCGTTGGTATATTCCAGAGGCCCTGTCAGCAACGCCTCTTCTTTTATAGGTTGAGCGGCATCCCGGGGATAAATGCAGGTGCTTCCCAAAAACAACAACTTCTTCACTCCATTCAAATAAGCCTGGTGAATGACGTTGTTTTGAATCATGAGATTCTCATATATAAATTGCCCGCGGTAGGTAGAGTTTGCTCCTATCCCTCCTACTTTTGCCGCAGCCAGGAAGACATATTCATGCTTTTCTGCAACAAAAAAACGGGCAACCTCCTGCTGGTCCGTCAAATCCAGTTCATCATGATTCCGGCAGGCCAGACGGGTATACCCTTTCCGGCGAAGATTGGATAATATGGCAGAACCCACCAGGCCGCGATGTCCTGCAACATATATCTTAGCGTCCTTTTGTATCATTCGAAATTACTTTAAGGGTAGTCGGAATTCTCCTTCTACAAAGATACAAAATTAGCGACTAAAATACATAGCCGAATCCAAAATTCAGGTAGATGTTGTACATTTTGAAACTCACACTCTTAAAATCATCCGGAAAAATAGAATTAAGTCCCCAAGTCAGGTCTGCATAGACACTCAAATGCTTATAAGCCCTCCATTCTCCTCCGAAGTCCGCTCCCCATTGAAACTTGCGAAGATCACCCGAAAAATCATAGGTCGCTTCCGTCACATTCGCCTTTTCGCCCCGGGGATCTCCCTCCCGGATATAGCCGTCATAAGCGGTGCCCGAAAAGTCGCCGTTGGTTAAAAAAGAAATATAAGGTCCGAATTTCAAATCCCAACGGGGCGATACTTTGTAGATCACCTGAAAGGGCAGGGTGACATAGGAATTTTTAACATTGGTCTTTACATAACCGGTCCAATTTCCTTCGATGTGGCCCAAGACGTCTCCATTATAGGAATCCATCACCATGTAATAATTTTTTACGCGGGCATCCGTTTTCATTCCCTTGTTTTCGAAGCGCACCCCGAACAATGCGCCCCATTTATGCTGATGGAACCACTTGATT
>CAJKZL010000746.1 GCA_905204385.1 uncultured Odoribacter sp.
GACGGCTGAATTCGTCTGTAAACAGGCGTCCGCCGGGGCCTATGCTTTCAGGAGGCAACCCTTCGAAACGGTTGGCGGTCACACCACTGACCCAGATTAGGGTAGACGCAGGAATTTCTTCCTGTCCGGAAAGTATGATTTTTTCATCCTGGTAATCCGTTACCTTTGAATTGAGCTTGATTTTCACGCCGGCCTGGCTGAGAAATTCGTAGGCTTTGTCCGAAGCTGCCTGTGACATGTTGGCCAAGAGGCGATTTCCCCCTTCCAGCAGGTAGATATTCAGCAGGGTGGCTCCCAGATCAGGGTAGTCATTGGCAGATATATAGCGTTTCATTTCTGCCAGGGCACCGGCAATTTCTACTCCGGAAGCTCCGCCGCCTACAATGGCGATATTCAGCAGTTTCAGGCGTTCTTCCGGGTCGCTTTCCGTAATCGCTTTCTCAAAATTCAAAAGCAGGCGGGTGCGCAGGGCAGTGGCTTCAGTAACGGTTTTCATCGGCATAGCCTTGGCCTGTATATTTTGCATGCCGTAATAATTGGTTGTGGTGCCGGCGGCAAGAACCAGATAATCATAGGAGATCGTTCCGATTGTGGTTTCGATGCAACTTTTATCGGGTAAAATGCGGGTAACTTCCGTAAGTCGGAAATGAAAGTCCGGGTAGTGCCTGTATTCTTTACGGAAGGGAAAGGCGATAGAGCCTGCATTCAGCCCGGCAGTGGCCACCTGGTATAATAGCGGTTGAAACTGATGGTAATTATTACGGTCTAACAATACAATCTGAAATTCGCTATGGCGTAAGCTGTCGATCAGCTTTAAGCCACCGAAGCCTCCTCCTACGATTACAATACGTTTATGGTTTGTTATTGGAATATTAGGTGTCATAAATGGATTTTTAATTGTTTATTATACGGGCTTAGGGAAGGAGAGTTTTCTAGTTACCGGTTGAAAATATAAAATTTAATAAAATTTCTATATCTTTGTTCCCATGAATGGGATGCCAGATATCGATAGTCAGTTTTGGGTTGCGGTACAGGAAAACGATCCCTTTGCTTTCGAAAGGATTTTCCGGAAATATTACAAGGCATTGTGTGGCTATGTTTTGGGGATACTTGGAGATGAAGGTCAGGCAGAGGACGTAGTGCAAGAGGTTTTTATCTATTTTTGGGAACATCGGGAGGAATTGAAGGTGGAGAATTCTTTGCGGGCATATCTCTATACCTCGGTACGCCATCGTGCTTTGAAACTTTTGCAAAAACAGGCATTGATTCAGAAACATTCTTCAAAACTGACAGAATTTGTAGAATATATGCTTTCTACGGAATATACTTTTGAAGAGGAAAAAGCGATATCGAAAATGAAGGAAGTCCTGCAGGAATTGCCACAGCAATGCCTGAAAGTATTTCTGATGAGTAACCTCGAAGAAAAAAAGTATTCCGAAATTGCCGATGAATTAGGAATTTCTATCAATACGGTCAAATCTCACATCACTAAGGCTTACCGGATGATCCGCCAACAGATTCCGCTCGATCTTTCTACCATTCTGCTTCTCTTCGGCATAAGAATGACTAAGGAGAATAAATAATCCTTGATTTATTTTATGTTTTTATTAAATTGATTGTCAGTTGGTTGTCTGATTTTTTTAGTTTTTTATCAAAAAAACTAAAAAAAAGATCACCCTTTTTTCTCCCACCCTCCTCTTATTGATAGGACATTGGGAGAGGACCGCATAAAACGTTCGATAATTTTTGCGGATTTCCGCAAAAATTATCGAACGTAAGTAACGATGAGGACCTTCGGTCCTAAGT
>CAJKZL010000747.1 GCA_905204385.1 uncultured Odoribacter sp.
AAATTGGGCTACTCCGTGTTTTAATGCTTCGATTTCGGCTTCTGTTCCGATACGGGAAGGAGCCAGACCCGGAACACCCATTTCCTTTCGGATGAATTTTTCGCCGGTGGCTTTTTCCAGTAGATTAGCTATTTTTACCGTGTCGCGGATAGAAGCATCGTCTAAATTACTTACTCCGCATTGAGCCATCGTGGTGTCAACCAGCTGTTTATCAATCAGATTATTTTGCATGATATGATTTAGTTTGTTGCTTTCATTTTGAAACAATAATACAAAAATTAATTGAAAAAATACAATGATATGGTGATTTTAACTTATAATTAATCAAATTTGTATCGTTTGCAGATTAAATCTAGGTTTGATTTTTCCCCTTTCTATTCCGATTCCGGTTTTTATACCGTCAGACCGGTTCGTTAAGGCTTTCCTTCATTGACCGGCGGAAGCGACCGGGTCTCCGAACGCGATCACCGAAGACGAATAAGTACAACAATAATGCTACTTTTTAAAGTAGTTTCGACGTGTTTTTAAGTTGAGCTTAATCAATTTTGATTGCTGTCGTTTTATTTTGGGGGAATCCGTTGTTTGGCAAATAAACCGATCCTTAAATAAATGAATAAACAATTTTTTCCCTTAAATTTGTCGGGTTAACTAATTGGTGACGGAGTGAATCTTGAATTATTCATAGCAAGAAGATTATTGAAGGGAAAACAAAACGGAGCGGTATCTGTGCCGATTGTAAAAATTGCGTTAGCCGGTATTGCGCTAGGAGTTTGTGTGATGCTGCTTTCGATCCTGATTATTACCGGTTTTAAAAATGAGATAACCACTAAATTGTCGGGATTTATGGCTCATTTGAGCATTACGGCTTATGATCGTGAAGATGCTTATTCGGGAAGTGAGATCGAGCTGAACGATTCTTTGTTGGAAGTGGTCCGGAGAGTGTCCGATTTAAAGCAGATGTATGCTTATGTGACAAAACCGGCGATCTTGAAGAGTAAGGAAGAAATTCACGGTGTAATTTTGAAAGGTATGGATTCCTCTTACGATGCTTCTTTCTACCGGAAGCATCTTCGGGAGGGCGAATACCCTGATTTTTTTCAGGCCGAACCTTCTCGTGAGGTGTTGATCTCAGCTGCTGTGGCGGCTATATTGAATGTCAGTCCCGGTGATAAAATTACGGCACATTTTGTACAAGATCCGCCGAGAGCACGGGTGTTTACGGTGAAGGGAATTTACGATACCGGTTTTAAGGAGTATGACGAAATGCTGGCGGTGTGTGACATCAGGCATTTACAGAAATTGAACAATTGGGCGCACCGGGAGGTTTCCGGTATTGCTGTGGAACTGTACGATATGAAAAGCATATTAGAGGTGGAGGCGGAGTTGGACGACACCTTGCCCATGAATCAGGATGACGATTTTTAAAAAATCACTACTTTGCGGGAAACGGCTCCTCAGGTCTTCGATTGGTTGAATCTGTTGAATATGAATGTTTGGTTCATCCTGACGCTGATTGTTGTGGTTGCCGGTTTTAATATGGTGTCGGGTTTGTTGATCCTGATTTTGGATAAGACCTCCTTTATCGGGATTTTGAAAGCTTTGGGATATCGGAATATACGTCTGAGGAGATTGTTTTTATATATAGCTTCCTGATTGATTGGCAAAGGGATGGTGGTAGGTAATATTTTGGCTCTTACCTTAGGTGGTTTGCAGGCTCTGTTTCGGATTGTCAGATTAGATTCGGCTACTTATTATATGGATACGGTGCCGATTTATTTCGATTGGGTCTATATTATTTTATTGAAT
>CAJKZL010000748.1 GCA_905204385.1 uncultured Odoribacter sp.
GCTTTGGCTTCAGCTTTACTATCAGGATAACTGCGCTGTCGGCAAATTGATCATCGCCGCAAAGATCCACGCTGATCATCTGTTGACCCAAGACGCTGTCTTTCATCATTTCGTCTCCTACCTGCTTGAGGACGGCATTTACCTGGTCGGTATCTTCTTTATAAGCGACGCCGATGTCTATCACCATGGCCGAAAATTCCTTAGTCATATTGGAAAGCGTATTGATTTTGCCGTTTTGGAAAATATGTACCACGCCTGAGGCATCCCTTAAGGTGGTGGTGCGGAGTTCTATTTTGTCCACCGTACCGCTGGTGCCATTGATGATGGCCACGTCTCCCTCACGGATCTGGTCTTCGAGCAACATGAAAAAGCCTGAAATGAAATCCCGCACCAGTTCCTGGGCTCCGAAACCGATGGCTAGTCCGACAATCCCTGCACTGGCCAGGATAGGGCCGATGTTGATGCTGATTTTTTCGAGGATCATAAGGATAAAGATGGTCCAGAGGAATATCCGTCCGACGCCCCGGGTGATTTCGGCTATCGTATTGATGCGTTTCTGACCTTCCAGGTCATCCCCTTTGGATTTGTGGAGGCGTTCGATGGCTGCTTTTTTCAGCTTTCGGATGACGAAACCGAGTAATTTCAATAAGCCCATCAAGATCAGCACCAGGATAATAATGGCCGGGAGGTCGGTGATGGCCCAATTCAAAAAATGATGCCAAAGATCGCTCCAGAACATTTTATCGGCCAGATTGCGGGCGCTGTAGGTCCAGATAACGGATAAATCCGTAACGGCAGTGGTGGGAGGGATGCTGTCTATTTCGATTTCTCCGGTGGTGCTGTTCCAGATGCCCGGCGACAGATTGCTGTCGTCGATGACGAAATTAGCGTCGAGTTCGCGGATATATAATACGATGTCGTCGACAGCCGGAACAATTTTACTTTCGGGATAGGCATTCCGGATTTCCCCTACGGTAGATTGGAGGCCTATTCCCGAGCGGGTGACGAAACGGTTGTCTTTTACGATCACGCGGCTGATACGGGAAGTCTCGTCATTTCTGCGCTGGGGACTGATGATAAATAAAAGTTGAGTGCTATCGCCATAGATATAATAGTTGTCGGCAGTTTCCGACGACAACTCTTCCCGGCTTGCCAGTTTTTTCATCCGGTCCTCGGGGAGCAAGGCGCGTAATTGCTTGATGGTCATTCCCCTTTCTACGGGACCCACCTGGTTGCGGGCTATCAGAAAGCTTGCTTCTGGATCGACGGGATCGTGGGTTGCCGTATTCGAGCCGCAGGCGGCCAGAATCACAACGAAGATATAAAATAGTAGATGTTTACACATAGGATGCAGATTTTTATTACCATCATACGTCGAATGAAAAAAATGGTTTGGAAGAGAATCTCGCTGCTTTAATAACAGTAAGTTAAAATCGCATTTAGGGCTTTCGCAAACGTAAGCGCTAAAAGCCGGAGAATCATCGTTTTTATGTCGGATTTTTTAGAACCGATTTATTTTAGGGATTGAATTTAATGCTCTGGATATATGGAAATTAATTGACAGTCAGTGTGTTGTGATAAAATAAAAATTGTTGGACATAAACTTGCTTAGTATTTTTGATTCGCTACCTTTACCATGTTTTAAAACATAAAATGACCGATCAAAAAGTGTTAAAGGACTGTTAAAATATTTAACTTACTTATTTCAATCATGAGTCAAGAGACAAAAGTTATCGAGAAACACGATGTTGTGATCCGTTTTTCCGGCGACTCGGGAGACGGAATGCAATTAACCGGGCAGCAAT
>CAJKZL010000749.1 GCA_905204385.1 uncultured Odoribacter sp.
AATATTTGCCCGATAAAAGCTAAACCGCATACTTTCACCGGTATGCGGTTTTTTACACTCTTTTCCTCCGATAACTTTCAGGGCAGGAATACGTAAATGATTTAGTTGAAAAGATGAAAGATTATAGATGAGAGATTATAGATGAAGGATAGCGATAAATAAGCATTGATATGAAAATGATTTCACTCCTTATTGTAGCATTGCTGGGGATAGGGTCTGCCGATCTTCGGGCACAGACAGAAGTCAGGAAAGGAGTCGGACAGGATACAGTTGTGAGAACAAGGACGCTTCAGGAAACAACGCTAAGCAATCCCCAGGGAGTAGCCGTACGGTTCGAAGATGTCACAACTCCCAGCCATTATTGGAATTTTGAATTAGCGTATGGGATGGCTTTCGGCGACCAGACCACTTTCAATTTTATTCCGCAGTTCAGTTATAGCCGGAATGTATTTTTTACCGTAGGAGGCGGCATCAATTATATCTACTACTATCTTTCCCACAACCGGCACAAGGAACGGATGCACTATGCAGGAGTGAATGTATTTGCCCGCCTTACGCCCCTCCCCTATCTGGTATTTCAGGTACAACCCGAAATTCTCGGCCGCTGGGGCAAAGAAAACGGCCATCGGGTTTCCGGCCGCTTTGTGCCCACACTTCTCGCCGGCGGCGGTTTTACCCTCCCCGTCGGCCCCGGCAATATTACCCTCTTATTTCTCTTCGACCTTATCCAAAACAATTATACCCCCTATGGGAAAAATCTTTACTACACGTTAGGGTATTCTTTCCCTATCCGATAGACCGTTTTATTTTAATTCAAGGTTTGGAAGAAAGTAAGCAGGTAATCGTTCCAGCTACGAATCGGTTTAGCGATGAAAACGAACTGAAAATCGGCAAATAAAAAACAGCAAGGATCTCCCGCCTATCCCTTGACGGAAGCTCCTTGCCCATAGAAATCAATAAGCGGAATTGCGCCAGGAAACAGATTTGATTTTCGGGAAACCACCCCACACACTATCTTTTTCTTCCGTCCAATCCAGTACGTTCTGATCCTCGGATTCGCTGAATTTACGCAATGTTCCTCCCTCTGACGGATTATAGGTCGCCACTAGAATTTTACTAAAATCATACTCAGTCCAATAATCTACGCCTATCCAGGTAATTTCATCCGTTCCGAATTCTTTTATCATTTTACAATCTTCATGCCCTTTACTGTAATCGTAACAATAAATCTTACTTCCCACTACGTAATACAACACCGATTTCGCCGAAGAAAACAGGAAATGGGTAGCCTGATCGATTCCAGGTGCCAAGTCTTTTTTAATCTTCCAAAACCCCTTCTTCCCCGAACTGATGCCATAGGACATATATATATCCGCATAAAAAGCATAAATAAAATATTCCCCTTCCTGATCCTTCATCAAAGCGTAGGAACGGCCCATCGTTGCACCCGTGAGCGCACTCCGGGTGTTATCTCCATGGATCAAAGTCCTCCCTGATTCTTTTTGATTCCAGGGGAAAAAGTCCCCGGGTTCATCGTCCAGGGTAGACATCATGCTCTCCAGAATAGGATTCCCTGCCATAATAAACCTTTCGTTTTCGCGGTCGTAAGCTAAAATAACCGTACATTTCTGGAGAGAATAAAAAACATATGGAAATACATCCAACAAATGTTCAGGATCTTCAGCCACCCGGTTTATCGGATTACCGTAAAATTCCTCCTCCCCGTAATAGTAGGCCCATACTATCGAACCGTCACTCAATTGATATCCCCTGATCATCCCGGAAATATACCCGGA
>CAJKZL010000750.1 GCA_905204385.1 uncultured Odoribacter sp.
GAAAGTAGGGTTGAAGTGGCGCATGGCCATCAGCAGCGAGTGCACGGTACGTCCGTACTTCAAATCTCCTACCAGATAAATATTCAAGTTTTCCAGTGTTCCCTGTGTTTTGTAGATGGAATAGAGGTCGAGCATGGTTTGTGACGGATGTTGGTTGGCACCGTCTCCTGCATTGACGATAGGCACCGGAGCTACCTCGCTGGCATACCGTGCGGCCCCTTCGAGATAGTGGCGCATGACGATAATGTCCGCATAATTGCTCACCATCATAATCGTGTCTTTTAGTGTCTCCCCTTTGGAAGAACTGGTCGCTTTCGGGTCGGAAAATCCGATAACACGTGCACCGAGACGGTTGGCAGCTGTTTCAAAACTCAAGCGGGTACGGGTAGAAGGTTCAAAAAATAAGGAAGCCACTACTTTACCTTCCAATAAACGCTGATTCGGATTGGCTTCGAATTCAGAAGCCAGTTTCAGTACTTCCAGAATCTCTTCTTTGCTGTAATCTTCGATGGATACTAAGCTGTGTGTGTTCATATCGCTATATTTAATGTTTGTTGACTAACAGACAAAAAAAACCAACAAGTCTAACGACAATGTTGGTTTAATAAATCTTTATCAATAAATCGGCGATTCTGTCTGAAATGCTCGACAGTATGTTTAAAAATTCCGATATACAGATGTTCTGATTTCATATCAGAGCTCAAAAGTATATAAAAATTTTATATCCGTAAAATTTTTATCGCTCAAAAATGAAAAATTCCGAAAAATAGCCGTAACCCTCACCCCAACTGTACGATCCGATCGACAATATCGTGAGCGACTTCCTTTTTACTTTTCAGTTCATATTGCCATTGCACCTCATTCCGGTCGATGATAGTCACCTTGTTGGTATCATAACCGAAACAGGCATTGCTATCTTTCAAACTATTCAAAACGATCAGGTCGAGATTCTTTTTGTGCAGTTTCCGCAGGGCATTTCCTGTTTCATCGTCCGTTTCGAGGGCAAACCCCTCCAATACCTGTCCCTTTAGTTTCCGGCGTCCCAATTCGGCCGCAAAATCTCAGGTCGGCCTCAATTTCAACACCAGCTCTTCTTCCCCTCTTTTTAACTTCAGGCCTGCCTTCCGGTCGGGAGTAAAATCGGCCACAGCCGCACAGGAAACGATAATATGACTGTCTTCCGCATAGTTCATCACCTGTTCGAACATCTCCGCAGCCGATTCTACATTTATCCGCCGAATCGCCGGATGTTCGGTTTGCCGGGAAACAGGTCCGGCGACCAACACCACTTCAGCTCCCCGGGCAGCGAACTCCTCAGCCAAGGCAAACCCCATCTTACCCGAAGAGTAATTCCCGATAAAACGGACCGGATCGATCTTTTCATAAGTAGGCCCTGCCGTCAACAATACCTTTTTACCCAGCAGATCACCCTGTCGTTCAAAATAACGATGGATAGAAGCGACGATCTCTTCCGGTTCAGCCATTCTTCCCTTGCCCACCAAACCGCTTGCCAGTTCACCGGCAGCAGGCTCGATCACCCGAACCCCGTAACTTTGAAGAATGTGCAGGTTCTGTCGGGTAGCAGGATGACGATACATATCCAGGTCCATCGCCGGAGCAACCATTACCGGACATTTGGCCGACAAATAGGTTGTCAGCAACAAATTATCGGCTATACCGTGGGCCATCTTTCCCAAGGTATTCGCTGTCGCCGGAGCAATCAGGTATAAATCGGCCCAAAGCCCCATATCTACATGAGAATGCCAGTCGCCATTTTCAGGATTA
>CAJKZL010000751.1 GCA_905204385.1 uncultured Odoribacter sp.
GCTATCCTGTAAATCAGACGATAGCGGCATATCCAGCGTATCTTTGTAAAGCAGCCATTCATACCGCATGGCATTCACGCTATGGTTATGAAACCGGACTTCCAGCGGCGCCTGACCCGGTTCGGTCCGAGACGCTCCACGGAGACTCACGGTATTGATCAGCTCCAATTCCGCTTTAGCCGAAGGGACCACCGAATGATAGCTTACCGGTTGGCTGGTCCAGTCGAAACCGAATTTATCGGTGATGGTGACCGTAACCTCCCTGTCGTCGGCATTTACGCTCAGAGCAGATTGTTTTTCCTGGAAAGCGGTTTCGTAATGCCCGAAACGGAGCGGGACGGACTTTCCGGGCAAATAGTAGCCCACCGGACCGGTCCCTTCAAAACTTTCCCCTTGGTACCTGTAAACCGGAATCCGGAAATCGGTGACCGGAGCCAGGGATATGGCGGAACAATCGAAGACATCCGCCAAAGCGACGGAAAATTCCGGTACATAATCGTAAAAGACATGGAACCGCGAAACCGGCTGGACCGGGCCACCCTCTTTTTCGGCCTGGAAAGTATAATAGCCGTCACCGGGAATATCGACTTCCAGATAGGAACTTTTTCCCGGCGCCATCGGCTGAATCACTCCGTTATAGGTCCAGGAGAACGACCAGCCCTCTCCCCCTTCAGGCGGAGTGAAGAGGATTTTTCCGAAAGGTTTTGCATTACCGGCATCCTGAATGACATACAAAATTTCCTCCTTGAAACGATCTTGTTTCACTTCACCGCATCCGGAAAACCGGACTTGCCCGATGCCCGTGGCGCAGTCTAAAAGAAAAAGAAGCAAAAGATAGACAATATATTTCATATTCAAGGACATGATTTTAGAATGACAAATCATAAATACAGGATACCCCGGCACATAACCCTTCACCACGACAAAAATAAACAATCCCCCGGCTTAATTGCCAGCTTAGGGATTAATTTTTAATTTTGTGGTCCGAAACCATATATCAAAGCTAGAAACGTGAATTTCATCGACGAACTGAATAGCAGCCAGCAAGCCGCCGTTTTAAATACCGAGGGCCCCTCTTTAGTAATAGCCGGAGCAGGCTCAGGCAAAACCCGTGTACTGACTTACCGGATAGCCCAATTGTTAAGCCAGGGAGTACCGGCTTATAAAATTCTGGCACTGACTTTCACCAACAAAGCAGCCCGGGAAATGCAAAAGCGGATTGCAGAATTGGTAGGGAGCGAGATTGCAGCCAATCTCTGGATGGGCACCTTTCACTCTATCTTTTCCAAAATACTTCGTTTCGAAGCGGAAAGCCTCGGATATACTTCCAGCTATACGATATACGACACACAGGATTCCCGTAACCTGATCAAAGCCATTACCAAGGACCTCAAACTCGACGATAAAATCTATAAGCCCAGCGCTGTGCTTAGCCGGATTTCCATGGCCAAAAACAATCTGGTGCTTGCACAAAGCTATGCCCAATCGTCCCGGATATTGTCGGAGGACACGGCAGCCAAACGGCCTTTACTCGGGGACATCTACAAAATCTACGAACAACGCTGCAAACAAAGCGATACCATGGATTTTGACGATTTATTGCTGCAAACCAATATTCTATTCCGCGATCATCCCGACATTCTGGCCAAATATCAGCAAAAATTCAGCTACATCCTGGTGGACGAGTATCAGGACACCAATTATTCCCAATACCTGATTGTCAAAAAACTCTCCGAAAAACACCGTAACATTTGTGTGGTAGGCGACGATGCCCAGAGTATCT
>CAJKZL010000752.1 GCA_905204385.1 uncultured Odoribacter sp.
TAACAAAATATTACCCGAATTTTCCACCGGCGTACAACGAATCGTATTCGCGTCATGCGATACCACATCTTCATCCGAATAACGCACATCGATTTTCGGTTTAAATATTTCCACCTTTTGCCGGGCAAACTGTGCCCGCTTCAACCGCCGGATCAACTCTTCCGTCTTACCGGAAAACATAGAACCGCAAACCACCTCTATCCAACCGGCCCGATTAGTTCTCTCCAAAAACATCCCTGATTCATTTTTAGTCGTGCAAAAGTATAAAATTAAGGGATTCCGGGACGGTTCTTTCTGTCAAAATTTACCGGCATCTGCTAAGTTGCCGGAATAGGGGAATTTATAAAGCCAATGGTTCCAACGGATGCTTTTTACGGTCGCTGAAACGAACAATCGGGAAGGACGGTTTAGCGAACAAAAGGGATTTAGAAGTTTCTGACTTTTCAGACGAAATAAAAAGTTACAAAGGTTACAAAGATGGCTCAACCTCTGCCCCCTCGTAACTCTTGTAACCTTTTTAACTTTAATAACTGAAAAAAGAACGATCAGCTTACAGCCATATTACCAAAGCAAAGTCCTGGCGATGGGGCAGTAATTCGCTTTTCGGGTAGATACGGATGGCCAGCATCAGCAATCCCGGAGAGTCGGCAGTCACATCGATGCGGTATCTGGCCACACTACCCACTTGTTCAACAGGGATAAAATCGTGTTTTTCGCGGATAACCTGGCGTCCGTCTTTCTGTTCGGCAGCCACCAATTCAACTCCTACTTCATGCATACTGAGTTCGCCGATCTCGAGTTTCACCTCTCCGTAATAAGATTTCCCCAAAGCGATGATCTGTTTGGAACGATTGGGCAGGTCCAATCCGACTAACTCGATATTATCCCATTCGCGGGAAATTTTCTTTTTCCATTCGGCAATTTCTGCCGCCATGGCGAAATCATTTTCGATCATCTTCTGATAGCGGGCAGACATCGGAACATAATATTGTTTTTCATAATCTTCCAGCATCCGGTTGGTCGTAAAATTCGAAGCCACCCTGGCAATAGTATTTTTGATATAGCTGATCCATTTAGGTGATAATCCGTTAGCATCCCGTTCGTAGAACAGAGGAGCGATCTCATCGTCGATAATGTTATATATCATTTCAGAATCCAATTCATCCTGCATGGCCTGATTTTCGAAAGTTCTTTCCATCGGCAGCATCCATCCGGCATCTTTACGATATCCTTCTACCCACCAACCGTCGAGCACGGAGAAATGCATAACACCGTTCATAGCAGCCTTTTCGCCACTGGTACCCGAAGCTTCCTGAGGCCGGGTCGGCGTATTCATCCAGACATCACCCCCTTGTACCAATTTCTTGGCCAGATCCATATCATAGTTAGGCAGAAAGATGATCTTACCCAGGAATTGCGGATATTTGGATACCTCGACAATCCGTTTGATCAGGTCCTGTCCGGCTTTATCGGCAGGATGGGCTTTCCCGGCAAAGATAAACTGCACCGGATGTTTGGGGTTATTGACGATTTCATCCAGGCGTTCGAGGTTACGGAACAACAGGTGAGCCCTCTTGTAGGTAGCGAAACGCCGGGCAAAACCTATGGTCAGAATATCGTCCCGCAAAGTTTCACGGATCTGAATCACCTGCCGGGGAGTGAAATAAGAAGCAGCCACCTCGTCTTTCAGCAATTCTTTTACATGATCGATCAGGCGCTTACGCAATTTGGTACGCACCTCATATACGACAGCATCGGGAACGGTATAGATTTGTTCGAAACA
>CAJKZL010000753.1 GCA_905204385.1 uncultured Odoribacter sp.
CTGCCACGAAAACAAAAAAATCACTTAGTATCTTTATATACCAATCCTCTTCTGTAATGCCCGGGCAAGATTGTTCTGCATTATAAAAAATCTTATTGGCATGTCCGACAAAATCAAAACCCCCCGCTTCCACCAATCGCATAGAAGCTTCAAAATACGTTTCCAGCAGCCGTCTCAAATCACCCTGGAATTTTTCTTTCCAGAGTTTCCGGAAATTTTCAGGGGAGGTATCCGTATCTATAATCTGTCCTGCCGGAGTATAAATCAAATGTACCGAACCGATCCGGTAATCCAAAGGCAAATGCTGAAAATAGTCGGTAGCCGGATGCTGCTCCGGATTCAGATAATCGATTTCCATACCGACATATAACTCGATCTCCTCTTTATATTTTTTCTTTAACCGCCTGAATTCTGCCAGATAAGCAGGCACTTTTGTCCGGTTCAACGTCCAGAAAGTGGAAAACGGCAGCGGGGCGTGTGAAGAAATACCGTAGGCAGTAAAACCCTGACGGACAGCAGCCTCCACAAACTCTTCCATCGAAGCTTTTCCATCACAGAAAGAACAATGACTGTGATAATTCGTCCGGTTTGCAATTATTTCTTTTTCCACACCTTCACCACCTCTGCTATATACATTTTATGAAAATCTTTCTCCGGGTAAAATTTATCGATCAATATCGGATCTAAGAAAGCCTCTGGATCCAAAAAACCGGCATACATCTTCTTGCATTCTACAATATAACGGGCTTCTGCGAAAGCCACCTGTCCGGAAGCAGAAAAAACAGGCGTTAAACCGGCCTGCTCCACTTTATTGACTTCCCTCCCCGACAAAGTACCGCAGATATTCAAAGCTTCCCTATTGTTTTCTCCCAGAAAAGAGAGTGTAAATCCGTTCTGTGCTTCCATAAATCCGAACGTATAGCGTTGCGGACGGATAAAGACGAATGCCACCGGTTTATTCCACAGGTAACCTATTCCTCCCCAGCTGGCCGTCATGGTGTTAAACCGCCCGCTTTCCCCTGCCGTCACCAACATCCACTCCTGTCCGATCAACCGGATAAAATTTTCGCTCAGCTTCCCAGCCTCTATTGTTTCAAAGCCTTCCATATAGACCTCCTTTTTTCGTATTAAATATTACATTCTTTCCGGCATCTCTATACCTAACATGCCCATCGCATTTTTGA
Organism: uncultured Odoribacter sp.; assembly: GCA_905204385.1. The sequence continues at coordinate 1,185 of CAJKZL010000753.1, forward strand.
CGGCCTCCCCGCATTCTTTTGCCAGTAATAACCTGAAATTACGCAAAGCCTCGTTTTCTTCTTTCAGAATCGAAAAATCGTGATAGAATTGATTGAATTCCTTAGCTAATTCATAGGAATAGTTAGCCAATAAGGCAGGACTATAAGTTTCCCCCGCTTCTTTTACCACAGCCGGTAATTTTGCAATTAACTTGATCAGATCCTGTTCTTTATCAGAAATTTCCAAATGAATATCCGTTTTCTTCACTGCCATACCGTTTTCAGCAGCCTTCCGCAAAATGGACTGAATACGGGCATAAGTATATTGAATAAAAGGACCGGTATTCCCGTTAAAATCAATAGATTCTTTCGGATTGAACATCATGGTCTTTTTCGGATCCACTTTCAGTATAAAATATTTCAATGCTCCCAAAGCCACTTTCCGGTATACCTCTTCGGCCTCCGCTTCGGAATACCCCTCCAGTTTTCCCAATTCCTGGGAAGTTTCCCGGGCGGTACGAATCATTTCCTGCATCAGGTCGTCAGCATCCACCACCGTCACTTCCCGGGATTTCATCTTCCCTTACGGCAATTCCACCATCCCGTACGACAAAAGGTG
>CAJKZL010000754.1 GCA_905204385.1 uncultured Odoribacter sp.
TCGTGTTCGGGGACCATTGGAGCTCTGGCGAGTGTCGTCTTGCTTTTTCTGAACGCCCGACCGGTGGTGTCTGACGAACGAAGTGAGGAGTTCCGCCGGTCAGTGAAAGAAAAAGCTAGATGACCGACAGAAGCGACCGGGTCCCCGAACACGAATACCGAAGACGAACAAGGACCGGAATAATTCTACGTTTTAACAGTTACAGAGGTTAGAGAAGTGAAGCTTTAACCGTTGTAACTAAAAAATAGGAGAGGACATCTACCGGCTCAGTATCGGAATGGGAGAGGATCAGCAAGAAGAGCGAAGTGCAAAAGAAGGTGTCTGAAAACAAACTATTCAAAAAAGAGTAATTTCTGGTCAAAGGAGGAATTTTGGTTAAAATTTACCTTTATTTGAATAATAATCACCTTTGATTTCAAACGTTAGCACGTATTTTTGATCCGTCGAAATAAATTAATCTATCAGATATCTATGAAAAAAATCTTATTTTCTGCAATTGCTCTGGCTGTTAGTTTGGCAGGGTATGCACAATGGAAACCTGCGGGCGATAAAATAAAAACCACGTGGGCAGAGCAAATCGATCCGAATAATGTACTTCCGGAATATCCCCGACCGATCATGGAACGGAAGGAATGGAAAAACCTGAACGGCTTGTGGGAATATGCCATCCGTCCGACGGGTACTCAGCAACCGGCAGACATGGACGGTCAGATATTGGTACCATTTGCCGTAGAATCGAGCCTCTCGGGTGTGATGAAGACTTTAGGCAAAGAAAACGAATTGTGGTATAGCCGGGAATTCACCGTTCCCTCCTCCTGGAAAGGCAAAAACATACTGCTGCACTTCGGGGCTGTCGACTGGCAAGCCGATGTTTGGGTAAACGGCGTTAAAATGGGACAACACCGGGGAGGATACACCCCCTTCTCTTTCGATATTACTCCGGTTTTAGCTAAAGGGAAAAACCAGATCACGGTAAAAGTATGGGATCCGAGCGACGAAGGTTATCAACCGAGAGGAAAACAGGTGAAACACCCGGACGGTATCTGGTACACTCCGGTCAGCGGAATCTGGCAAACGGTATGGATGGAACCTGTATCCGCCAACCACATCACCCGGCTGAAAACGACACCGGATATCGATAAAAAGATCCTGATCGTAGAAGCCCATACGGCAACCGGCAATCCTTCCGCCGTTGTTTCGGTAGTAGTATCGGAGGGAGGAAAGGTCGTAGCTACGGGAAAAGCCATGCAGGGCCAGCCCGTTCAGCTGGCGATCGAGAATGCCAGATTATGGAGTCCTGAAAATCCTTTCCTTTATGATATGAAAGTGACTCTGACCGACAATGGAAAAGTGATCGACGAAGTGAACAGCTACGCTGCCATGCGGAAATATTCTATCCGCCAAGGCGCAGACGGTATTACCCGTTTACAGCTGAACAATCGGAATGTTTTCCACTTCGGTCCGCTGGATCAGGGATGGTGGCCCGACGGATTATATACCGCTCCGACCGACGAAGCCCTGGTATACGACATCAAGAAAGTAAAAGATTTCGGATATAATATGATCCGTAAGCATGTAAAGGTAGAACCGGCACGCTGGTACACCCATTGCGACAAATTAGGCGTAATCGTATGGCAGGATATGCCGAATGGCGACAGAGGACCGGAATGGCAAAGCAGACAATATTTCAAAGGAGTAGAAATGGTCCATTCCGCCGAATCGGAAGCCAATTACCGCCGGGAATGGAAAGAAATCATCGACCTGCTGTATTCCAATCCTT
>CAJKZL010000755.1 GCA_905204385.1 uncultured Odoribacter sp.
CGACAATATTATATAATCATCTTCGTTCCCTTCTTCCCGTCCGTTTTGTTTTACATACAAATTCATAACACCGGACACCGGAAGATTTACTTCTCCTAAACATCTGTCGCAGGTTGCTTTTACCATTCCTTCGATCGTTATACGTACTTCCATTAAAAGTGAACTCTTCACGATCAGGACGGTAGCTTTGACTTCTCCCCGGGTTCCTTTCGTTGCTTCAAAACAATCGAAGAATCCCTCATCCATGATGAACTCAAAAGAGTGTTTTCCCTCTCCTAATCCTCTGAATGCTATCTTATATTCTCTCAATCTATCCACAAGCCTTGACGTAAAACGGCGCAAAGATAATACAAAAACTAAAAACAAAAAACGAAAGGCTAAAAAAAAGACAGAGTTAACTAAATTAACATTGAGCTGTTCGAAAATACATTATCTATATTTCCCGCTTTCTTCCATCATACTCAGATAGCTCACAAAACGGCTCTCACTGATATCGTCTTGCTCCACAGCTTCCAACACAGCACAACCGGGTTCATGGGTATGGGTGCAATTATAAAAGCGGCATTCTCCGGACTTCGCGAATATTTCCGGGAAAAAATGCGACAACTCCTCTTTTTTCAAATCGATAATTCCAAAACTTCGTAATCCCGGAGTATCGATAATGAAACCGCCCTGTTTCAATGGAAACATTTCAGCAAAAGTGGTGGTATGCTTCCCCGAATCGTGGGCATCCGAAATTCCTGCAGTTTTCAGGTCCACGCCAGGCTCAATGCAATTGACTAAAGAAGATTTCCCCACTCCCGACAAGCCGGAAAGCACGGTGATCTTGTCTTTCAGTAAACTCCGGATTTCATCGACGTGTTCACCGGTTTCCGCCGATACGGCATAACAAGGATACCCGATTTTACGGTAAATCACCGTCAATCCCCCTAACATTGCCTGATCTTCGGCATCATACAGATCCGTTTTATTAAAAACCAGTACGGCAGGAATATTATAAGCTTCTGCAGTTACCAAAAAACGATCGATAAATACGGTAGAAGTCACCGGATGATTAACAGTCACCACCAACAAAGCCAAATCGACATTTGCTGCAATAATATGCGACTCTTTGGACAAATTCGTCGATCTACGGATAATATAATTACGTCTCTTTCCTATTGCCGTAATAACATAGCCTTCACTTCCTTCTTCCAATTCCACCTCATCTCCGACAGCTAACGGATTGGTCGTTCGGATTCCTTCCATCCGGAATTTCCCCCGAATACGGCACTGCACCATATTCCCTTCCTCCAATCTTACCCAATACCAACTACCGGTCGATTTTACGACAATTCCTCTTTTCATCTTTTTCGTCCAAAATTATCATTTTATACCTGCAAAGCTATAAAAATAAACCTATTTTTGCGTCGACAAACGAATCAATTGTTATCGCTCTATGAAATTAGTATTTGCAACGAACAACAAGCATAAGCTGGAAGAGATCAGCCATTTATTAGAAGGCGAAGCCGAAATCGGCTCGCTTGCGGAAATCGGTTGCCAGGAGGATATCCCGGAAGATCACGACACTCTGGAAGAAAATGCCTTGCAAAAAGCCCGATACATCAAAGAACATTACGGGTACGACTGTTTTGCGGATGATACGGGGCTTGAAATCGAAGCACTGGATAAGCGTCCCGGTGTATATTCTGCCCGCTATGCCGGTCCTGCAAAAGATTCTGTCGAAAACATGAAGAAAGTACTTCGCGAAATGGAGGGGATATCCGATCGGAAAGCTT
>CAJKZL010000756.1 GCA_905204385.1 uncultured Odoribacter sp.
TGTCACGGGGGGAGATTGCTGATTTTTTGAATCAGGCTTTTGTCGGAGGGGAAGGAAAATCCAGGAAGTACGACCGGTACCGGATTTATACCCTGAAACAGGGGAAAGAGGTGGTGTATTTTGCTATATGCGGAGGAATTATACTGGTTTCTGATTCTGATTTGTATATTGAGGATGGGTTGAAACAGTTTGATCTGGAAACGGAGGAGAAAGAAGTAAAACCCCGGTATCAGAATCTGAACAAATATTTCTCGGCCGGTGCTGGAATTAATATTTTCCTGAATACCGGTCTGTTTACTGATGTCCTGCCCTTGTATCTTCAGGTGAAAGAGATATTTCCACACGTAGACATTACCCGTTTTTTTAAATGGGGAGCCCTGGATGGGGAGTTCAGCGATCAGGGAGTTTGTCTGAATGGCTTTTTGCATTATGGAGGTCTGGATAAGTCTTATATACAAACATTAGAAAAACAGCAGCCGCGCGAAACGACTGTGGATGGTATATTACCGGCTCATCTGATTTCTCTGGGTATGCTGAATCTGAGCAATACGGCGACCTATTTTTCCGCTTTGGAGGCTTATCGCTACAATACAGGGAGGAAAGAATTTATTTTTAACCGGAAACGGCAATTTGCCCAGATGTTCGGAAAGACGACAGAACAGGAGTTGACCGATCTGCTGCAGGGCGAATTTGCTGTTGTCAATTTTTCGTACAATGAATCTACCCGGGAAAAGGATGGTTTGACTGTCATTTGTCTGAAATCCGGAAGTTTGTGTAAGCTTCTATTGGATAAAATGCTGAAGAATTATGCACGGTTCGACAATAAGGAAGTGGGCGCATATCAAAAAGAATATGGGATTGACCGGGAAAAGACGTTTGTATATTACCGCTTCCCTGCCGAGGACTTCTCGGCGATCTATTGGGGGGATTTGTTTGAAGGTTTGAAAAACCGTTATGTACTGGTAGAAGATAATTACCTCATTTTTGCCTCTTCAGAAAATGCAGTCAAGGCTTTTGTGAAGGATTATGTACATGGGAATTTTATTCGGGATACGGAGTGGTACAAAAATCTGCAGACCAAATTGTCCCGGAAGTATAATCTGTCGTATTTTGCCCGTACTGGCGATGTTTTACCCCTGTTTAAGAACCTGAGTAAAGGCGAATGGCAGAAATTTATTTCCGGAAAAACGACTCCTTTGGCTGCTTTTCCGAGTTTTGCCCTGCAATGGTCGAATGAAGGCGATATGCTTTACAATACACTTTTTCTGAGTTCTTTAAAATTGCAGGAGGAGGTCCGGCCCCATGTTCTCTGGCAGACCAAACTGGATGCCCGGGTGAGCATGAAGCCTGTTCCGGTGAATAATCATGTAAATGGAGAACGGGAGCTTTTTGTGCAGGATGATCAAAATAATATATACCTGATCAATGACGGAGGACGTATTCTCTGGAAGTTAGCACTGGGGGAGAAGATTAATAGTGAGGTATATCAGGTCGATCTGTTTAAGAACGGAAAACTTCAGTACCTGTTTTCTACTCCTTCGAAAATATATCTGATAGATAGGAATGGAGAGGCTGCCGGGAATTTTCCGGTGACTTTGCGGACAGCCTGTGAGCAAGGGATTACTGTGTATGATTATGATAATAACCGGGATTACCGCATTTTTGTGCCTTGTCTCGACCGGGAAGTTTATTTGTATGGTCTGGATGGGAAGGTGGTGCAGGGATGGAATCCCCGGAAAGCGGATTAATCCATCGTGACCAAAGTACAGCACTTC
>CAJKZL010000757.1 GCA_905204385.1 uncultured Odoribacter sp.
TGATAATCCTTCTACTGAAATCACGTCTGTCTCTGATTTATAAGATTTTGGATTGCAAAGATAATGAATAATTATTGTATAAATGTTAGTATCATCCGTTATCAAAAACAAAAAAGCAGCCATTCTGAACGAATGACTGCTTCCTATCTTAATCTAAGTCCCTCTTTAGAACAATTTAGCAGGATATTCACCGGCATCTACCAATGCCTGAATCTTGTCTACTACGCTTTGGCGATCTTCCGGATAAGTAACACCGAACCATTTGCTAGTAGTATCCAACACTTCAACAGTAGCGGTTCCGTCATTAATCAATTTATCCACCATCAATGGAATGAAGAATTCGCTCTTCAGATTTTCCATGTTCTTCGGATCGCTCAGGAAAGTTTTAAAGAACTCCTCGCTGTAAGCGAAGTAATCGGGAGTGAAACCCCAGAAATTCATACTTACCGGAGTTGTGTCGGGGGTAGCAGTCCATTCACCATTATCATCGATATATTTCACTTCACCGTCCAAGCGTTGAATCTTCGTACGTTCTACAACAGAAGTCAGCAATCCTTTCGCATCTGTGCTACAGATTCCACGAGATACCGTACCGCTTTCGCTCAAGGTATTTCCTACGCGGAAGCCTACCATTGAATAAACATTTTTCGAACCTTCGGGAAGAGCAGCCAGATATTTACCCATCACCTGAAAAGAATCGCGACCATAAAAATCATCACAGTTAATTACCGCAAACGGTTCTTTAATCACATCGGCACCCATCATTACCGCATGGTTAGTACCCCAGGGTTTTGTACGGTCTGCCGGACAAGTAAAACCTTCGGGAAGAGCATCCAACGCTTGAAATACAAGCTCGCAAGGAATATGACCTTCATATTTGGAAATAATTTTCTCACGGAAATCCTGTTCAAAGTCTTTGCGGATTACAAATACAAGTTTGCCGAATCCGGCATTAATAGCGTCATAGATTGAATAATCCATAATAGTTTCGCCATTAGGCCCCAGACCGTCCAATTGTTTCAAGCCTCCATAGCGGCTGCCCATACCGGCTGCCAATAAGAATAAAGTTGGTTTCATAAATTGTGTAATATTAAAAGGTTAGTGATGTCAACGGCATCAGATTTCGTTGCAAAAGTACAAAAATAGTTGAATCCGACAGGACAATTATCAATCATTATTTACCAAAATCGTACAAAAGTCATTCATTAGAAGGGATAACCGATAGCAAAATGTATTCCCAAATTTTTCATAAAGGCTCCGGTAACATTGTAATACCCACTTCTATCCGTATCGTAAGGCAGATGCAAAGGTACACCGAAATCGAGACGGAACACAAGAATATCCATATCATAACGAATACCGACACCGGTGCCCAAAGCGATCTGTTTCGGGAACGTTTTCAGTTCGAGTTGTGAATTGGGACGTGCCTCATCCTTGCGCATCAGCCAAACGTTTCCTGCATCCAGGAAAGTGGCTCCCCAAATGCTCTTAAAGATACGGAAACGGTATTCTACATTTGCCTCAAAACGGAAAGTACCCGTCTGGTCGAGGTAAGAATAGCGGCTTTCTGCCGGATGGTATCCGCCCGGGCCGATGCTACGTACTGTGAAAGCGCGGATGCTGTTGGCACCGCCCCCATAGAATTGTTCGCTGTAAGGGGCTATCGTTGCATTACCGTAAGAGAAGAGAGCACCCAAGGCCACACGGGAGGCAATCTTATTATTCTTGTCCATATTCCATAAATGGCGGAATTCCGTATTCAGCTTT
>CAJKZL010000758.1 GCA_905204385.1 uncultured Odoribacter sp.
TGTGGATAAACTTAAGCAGGGACAGGATCATTCGCCGGGTGTCCACGCCTCTGGGGCATACCAGAGAGCATTTGCCGCAGAGCATACATTTTAGCAATTGCTCCTGCATATCTTTCGTTTCTCCTCGTTTCACCAGCATTTGCAATTTGCGGATGTTGAATCCCGTCAGGTTGCCTGCAGTACAGGTGGCCGTACATCCTCCGCAACCGATGCAAAGTTTACTGTCCGGCGCTTCATAGGCCATGTGGGTGGCCATGGATTTGTCGTTCCCGTCATATTGGATGACTCGTGCTTCGGCAATGGAAAAACCCCAGATATTCATGTTTCAGCGATGGCGATTAAAAATTGTGTACTACTGTTCAAACCGTTTTGTTCTCCAGATATTCCCTGACGGCGGCCGCTGCCGATCGGGCATCGGTGAGGGTGTCCGTCAGGTTCATGGGGGAACTGCAGCTTCCGGCAATGAATATGCCTTCCTGATCGGTCAGGTTGGTGGCGACGTGCGGATCTTTCACCCGGATAAAGCCGTTGGGGGCTTGTGCAAGGTTCAATTGCCCGGCCCATTGCCGACTACCGTCCGAAGCTTCCATGCCTACCATCAGGATCATCAGGTCGAGCGTCATCTTGATTGGTCTCCCCACCAGGGTGTCTTCGGCTTTGATGATGAGTTGCTTGTCGCGGTTTTCGGAGGCTTCGGAGAGCCGTCCGCGGACAAATTTAATGTTGTATTTTTCCTGGGCTTCGCGGTACATTTCTTCGTATCCCGGACCGAACATGCGCATATCCATATAAAAACAAAGGATTTCGGCTTCGGGGAGCAATTCGCGCAGTTCTATAGCCTGTTTCACTGCTGTGATGCAGCATAATTTGGAACAATGAAAATTACAGATTTTCTCATCCCGGGAACCCACGCATTGGATGAGCCCGATCCGCCGGGGAGTCTTTCCGTCCGAAGTGGTGACCCGGTGATTGGTGAAGAAATTTTCCAGTTCGACGGAGGTGATTACGTTTTCGTAGATACCGTATCCGTATTCTTCCTTACGCCGGGCATCGAAGAGCCGGAAACCGGTGGCCAGAAGCAAAGCCTGACCTTCCAGGAGAGATCCGTTGTCGAGATCCACCCGGAAATCCGCTGCATTGCGGTTTATCTTTACCGGTTTGCAACCTGTGTGCAAACGTACGTTGGGATGGTCGATTTTTTGACGCAATTGCAGGTTTAGCTCTTTTGCGCTTTTCCGGTCGGGGAACAGTTGATACCAATTGTTCAGATTTCCTCCCGTTTCGCTTTCTTTTTCCACCAAATCGACGGTGAATCCCGTTTTTGCCAGTTGGCAGGCCGTTTCGCAACCTGCGGGACCTGCGCCTATGATGATAACGTTCATGTTGCTGTTTTCAATGCATTAATAACTCTTCCTCGCTCCCTTGTATATCGTTTATGATCTGTTCATCAGGTCTCATACCGCCTGCTTGCGGCTTCCCTCTGTTTACCTATACTTTCAGATAGGTCGGGCAGGCCGGTTTTCCCATGCTTTCGCCCTTTGCATTTTTGTACTTGTCTTCGGGATTATAGGCGATTCCCATTTTATCCAACAAAGGTTCGACGCTGACCTGATGCATCTGAAGCCCGATTTCCCACGGATCGTAACCCAATACCAGGGCAGCGGCTTCTTCGTAAGTCAATACCGGAATGCCATATCCATCGGGCCCGTAGGTCGTGCCTTCCATTTCACTGATGGTGTATTGCCATTTATCCAGAAACAT
>CAJKZL010000759.1 GCA_905204385.1 uncultured Odoribacter sp.
ATACGACATCCTGCTTTATTTTCTGCAACGGCCGGAAAGAGTGATCAACAAAATGACTCTGGCCGAATCGGTCTGGGGAGATCACATAGACCAGGTAGATAATTTTGACTTTATCTATGCCCAGGTAAAAAATTTAAGGAAAAAGCTGACAGAAGCCGGTTCCACAGCCGAAATCAAGGCGGTTTATGGATTCGGTTATAAAATGACACTCATGACATGAAATTAAAATACCGCATCATCATCCGTCTTCTGGCCGGCCTAACGGTTATACTTACCGCCTGGGGATGCCTGTTTTACCTTACCGTTATCGACGAAATCAACGACGAAACCGACGATTCCTTAGAGGATTATTCAGAAACCATCATCACCCGCGCCCTGGCCGGTCAACCTCTTCCTTCGCATTCCGACGGTAGCAATAATTCTTATTTTCTCCACGAAGTGAGCCGGGAATATGCCCGGAGCCTTCCTCATATCCGCTATTCGGACGAAGAAATATTCATCGCCGAAAAAGGAGAAACCGAACCCGCCCGCATTTTAAAAACCATCTTCAAAGACCGGAAAGACCGTTACTTTGAACTGACCGTCAGCATCCCTACCATCGAAAAGGAAGATCTTCAGGAAGCCATTCTGTTCTGGATCGTGATTTTATACCTCACCCTATTGGTCGTGATCCTGATCATCAATGTATGGGTATTTTACGGTAGCATGCGCCCCTTGTATCTTCTTCTCAAATGGTTGGATCATTATACCATAGGCCAAAACAATATGCCTCCCGACTTAAAAACCGATATTACCGAATTTAAAAAATTACATCTTGCTGCCGTAGAAAGTACCCGGCGCAACCAAGCCATTTTCGAACAGCAAAAACAATTTATCGGAAATGCCTCGCATGAACTCCAGACTCCCCTGGCCATTTGTCAGAACCGATTGGAAATGCTGGCCGAAGGAGAGGGTGTCACCGAAGAGCAATTGTCGGAAATCAGCAAGATACAGGAAACTCTTTCTTATATCATTCGCCTGAATAAATCATTGCTCTTCCTGTCGAAAATTGAAAACGGACAGTTCCAGGACAATAAAAAAATATGCCTCAACGATTTGTTGAAACGTCAACTGGAAGACTACCGTGATATTTATAGTCACAAAACCATAACAACCGAATTGAAGGAAGAAGGAGAACTATGGGTCTCTATGAACGAAACCCTGGCCACCGCCTTGATCACCAACTTGCTGAAAAATGCCTTTGTCCATAATCATGCCTATGGACAAATCCATATTTTCGCCTCTTCACAGCAACTGATCTTCAGCAATACGGGAATTTCGGAAGCCCTGGAAGAAACCAAAATTTTTCAACGTTTTTACCAAGGCAAACAACATGGAGCAGGATCTTCCGGTCTGGGACTTTCCATTGCCGATGCCATTTGCAAATTATACCGCATCCGACTCCATTATCACTATACTGGAGAACACTGTTTCGAACTGAAATTCTGACCCCGTATTTCCTCACCGACCCGCCTCTCCGACCATTGCCTGTATGGACAATGGTCCCGATTTCTACTTTCAAATTTTTAGCCTCCTCTTCAAATTTTTTCTCCATTCTCCCGAAATTTCAAAATCTTTTCAGATTTGCAGTCTAATTTTGAATTGTAAATTTTAAATACACAAGACTATGAAACGATTAATTACTTTAAGCATCTGCCTTTTTATCTTTTTAGGCTTCACCCGGGCAGATGACGACAAACCGATCTC
>CAJKZL010000760.1 GCA_905204385.1 uncultured Odoribacter sp.
TTGATGCAATATTGGATTTGGGAAGGCCGGCACATCCTCCTGTCCAACTATTAGGCCTGGTTCGGAATGGCCCTCTTTTTTCAATGGATATTGCATTTCAACCGGATCGACACCCGGAATAGCTTAGCCTTACCGCTCCTATTGCTCCAGATAGCCATGTATGTATGTATCATTTTATTTATTCAATGATATGGAAATACTCTCGGGCATCATTTTCGTCTTTCTCCTTATACAACTGACCGTCGCAATAAGCAATGCCAGGATACCCATACCCCGCGCCCCGGCAAAAGTAACCGACGGCCCGAGCCTTTCCATATTGATCCCCGCCCGGAATGAAGAGAAAAATCTCCCCTACTTGCTCCAAGACCTTCTCCAGCAGGAAATTCCACCGCTCGAAATACTCGTTTGCGACGATCATTCCAGCGACCGGACTTATCTTGAGGCTTCCTGTCTGGCGGCAATCCATCCGGTGATTCGGGTCTTCAAAGGAGAAAAACTACCTCCCGGCTGGCTGGGAAAAAATTTTGCCTGCGAACAATTGGCTCACAAAGCCCGGGGAAACTATTTGCTTTTCCTGGATGCCGATGTACGCATAGGAGCAAAAGCAATAGCACCCATTCTGTCGGAAGCCATTCGGCTCAAAACAGGCCTTTTGTCCGTTTTTCCCCGCCAGTCGATGCTTTCCCCGGGCGAAAAATCCACCGTTCCCCTGATGACTTATATACTGTTGACCCTGCTCCCCCTGTCCCTGGTTTACAAAATTGCCGGACAAAGCGCACTGGCAGCCGCCAACGGCCAGTTTATGATGTTCGAAGCCACGGCTTACCGGCAGGTACAACCCCATCGGATAAAACGGCATGAAGCGGTGGAAGACATAGCCATTGCACGGCTATACAAGAAGTCGGGCTACCGGGTAGCTTGCCTCACAGGCCTACCGGATATATCCTGCCGGATGTACACCGGCCGCCGGGAGGCCATCCGCGGGTTTGCCCGAAGCATAGCAGGATTCTTCGGAGGGAGCCTGGTGCTGGCCTTTCTTTTCTGGCTCCTGACCTGCTGGGGCTGGCTTCCCGTGCTGGTTGCATTCTATGTGTATGCAATCGTCTTGAAGAAGAAGGCAATAAAGAAATATGGTAATCCCGAATTGTTGGCAGAGAGCAATTAGTTCATTGTATTGTTGTTGAGTTTGCAAAATTTCTTTTTCTGATTCTGTAAGGTTTTCCAGATAAAGTTTTTTCCGTATTTGAGAGATTGCAGTGGCAAGCTTTTGTTCGGCTTCTAGTTTTTTGTTTTGAAGTGGATTTTTATTGTCTTTTGATGGTAGGGGAGTATCGTTTATGTCCCTTGATTTGATTGCCTGATTCAGTTGTTTTTCAGTTGCGATTAGTTTATTTTGAATCCGTTCATATTCTTCACTTTGTAAGGTCGCATTTTCCAAAGCGGTACGATACAGATTTACTTTTTCCTGAAGTTCTGTAATAGTTTTAGTACCAATCTTATCAGCGTTTATTTCAGCATTAAATGTTTCATTAAAATCATCTAATTGAGATTTAAGTGACGCGTTACTTTCTTCGAGTTTCTGGATACTTTCATTCATTTCATCAGCTGCTTCCTGACCGTTTTTTAAGGCATCATTTTGCTGTAATTTTTGGAAATTCTCATAATTATTGACGGAATGTTAACAAAATCCACCGGAGAGAAAGCTGATTATTAGTGTTTGCAAGAATCATACTTTAGTTGCAGT
>CAJKZL010000761.1 GCA_905204385.1 uncultured Odoribacter sp.
AGGATTATCTGGTAATTGCCGATCAGAACCGTTTTTATATTCTGGACCGGAAAGGGAAGGAGACAGAACGAGTGTCTACAGTTTTCGATCTGAAAGAACAGACGGACATTTACCTGACCAAGAAGGGGGGACAAGCCGTATTGCTGTTTGCCGGCCGGGGCGGGAAAGTACATATTGTGGATTTTGCCGGCCAGGTACAGACTTTTACTGTTCCCGGTTTATCGGATGATTCCCGTCTCAATGTGGCCGATGTGAACGGCGACGGCGTTGATGAATGTGTTTTTACGGACAGTAATCATGTGAAGATTAGTCAGCTGGACGGGAAACTCCTTTCGGATAAGCAACTGGAGAGTGAGAGTTTGGGGTATCCCTATGTTTATCGCTTTTCTGCTTCTGATATACGTATTGGCTTAAACGATGCCCGGCAGAATCAACTTTTACTTTTATCGGCTGGGGGAGATTTGTCTAAAGGATTCCCGATTGCCGGAGATTCTCCGTTTTCTATCGTTTTCTTCGGTAATGAAGGTTTTTACCTCTTTGCCGGTTCGGATAACGGTAGTGTAATCAAATACAGGGTGATGCGTTAGAAATGCTCTTTTGATTTTTAATACAAATACCTGTATTTTTTCTTTTCAGGATTGAATTTTCCCGGAAAATTACATGAATACTTTGTTTGGGATAGAAGTCTATTAAAGAAAAAATTTCGGACGTACAGACTCTGTGGTGGTCGATCTGAATAGTTTCCACGGTGCCCTGAAGAAATACAATGCTATTATATTCAGTAATGAGCTCCCGGTATTGACCATTGGTTCCGGATAAATAGCCGGTACGCTACACTGGATATCGCTGAAAAAAGCGACTTCTTTTAGTTTTAACAAAGATTTGTTCACTTGTCTCAAAGAAGGAAATGCCAATTATTTGGGCAAGACTTTTGATTTTGGGAAATTGGGAATTAATGCCTCTGCATATATGGAGACTGCGCGGTTTTGTTTTACTCTTCTTCTTCCTCGATTTCAATGCGCAGGCCATCGCCTTCGGCATTATAATTCTTGCCGGCAACAATCAGCACAATTTCACCCTTTACACCATGCTGTGTGTAAAAAGTGGTTAGTTCTTCGAGGGTGCCTCTTTCATACTCTTCGAATATTTTGCTGATTTCACGGGCGACACAGGCGTACCTGTTGGAACCAAAAATCTCGGACATCTGTTCCAGAGCCTTTACCAGACGGAAAGGAGATTCATAAAATATCATGGTTCGGGATTCTTCTTTCAAAGCCGTTAATTTTTTTTGCCGTCCTTTTTTCTGGGGGAGGAAGCCTTCGAAGCAAAACCGGTCGCAGGGCAGGCCCGAGTTTACCAGTGCAGGAACAAATGCAGTGGCTCCCGGCAGGCATTCCGTCTCTATCCCTCTTTCGATGCATTTGCGGGTTAAAAGAAATCCGGGGTCCGAAATTCCGGGGGTTCCCGCATCGCTGATCAAGGCTATGTTTTCCCCCTTTTCGATTCTCTCTGCTATGCGGTCCACTTGTTGATGTTCGTTGAATTTATGATGGGAAAGCAAAGGAGTCGCGATATCGTACTGCTTGAGTAGTTTTGCTGAAGTCCGGGTATCTTCGGCTAGGATCAAATCTACTTCCTTTAGCTGGCGCTAAGCCCTTAACGTAATGTCTTCCATGTTTCCTACCGGAGTAGGGATCAGATATAGTTTTCCCATCTTATTGGTAATTTTGTTGCAAATGTA
>CAJKZL010000762.1 GCA_905204385.1 uncultured Odoribacter sp.
CGGTTAAGGAAGCATTCTTGAAATAAACCGGCGCCGGGTAGTCCGCTTCTTTGTCTGATTTCGAAGTTCTTTTCGAAGGGAACAGGGTTCGCGTGCAGTCTCCGGGAGGAACCGGGGAGGTATGGATCAGGGCTTGTCCCGTTGATGAAGAATACAAGTGTTACGTTTGTTCGGCTATGGACGAACTGCCGGAAATTTATTGCTGGAGGGGAACGGATTATACCTTTCCGCAGACTTCATAAGACAATAGTCCTTGAAAAATCTGCGGAAGGTATGCTGATGAGGGGGAAACCGATCACCTCATGCCAGGGGCTTTTACTTCTGACGAATAAGGTATTCGGCAATTTGTACAGCATTCAAAGCAGCCCCTTTTTTGATTTGGTCGCCGACAATCCAAAAGGCCAGGCCGTTTTCGTCAGCGATGTCTTTACGGATTCGTCCCACGTATACGGGGTCTTTGCCGGACAGGAATAAGGGCATGGGATAATCCTGTTCGGCCGGATTGTCCTGAACGACCAGACCTTCTGTTTGGGCAAAAGCGTTCCGGACCTCTTCCACAGACAAAGGCCGTTCCGTTTCCACCCATATGCTTTCAGAATGGGCCCTTAAGGCCGGAACCCTAACGCAAGTTGCACTCACTTTTATATCGGAATGCATAATTTTCCGGGTTTCGTCAAACATTTTCATCTCTTCCTTGGTGTATCCGTTATCTGTGAAGACATCTATCTGAGGGATGACGTTGAAAGCAAGTTGGTAGGCGAATTTCTCCACTGTGACTTCTTCGCCGGCAACGATCTGACGGTATTGATTGTACAATTCGTCCATGGCTGCGGCTCCTGCTCCGCTGGCAGCCTGATAGCTGGCTACATATGCCTTCCGGATATGCGACAATTTTTCGATGGCTTTCAAGGCGACGACCATCAGGATGGTTGTGCAATTGGGATTGGCGATGATGCCTAAAGGACGGTTTAAAGCATCTTCGGGATTGACTTCCGGCACGACCAAAGGCACTTTTTCGTCCATGCGGAAAGCGCTGGAATTGTCGATCATGATAGTCCCGTACCGGGTAATGGTGTCTGCATATTCCTTGGACGTACTTCCTCCCGCAGAAACAAAAGCTATGTCTATTCCCTTAAAATCGTCATTGTGTTGAAGGAGTTTCACCGTCAGTTCTTTGCCCCGGAAAGTATATTTGCTGCCGGCACTGCGTGTTGAACCAAATAATATCAATTCGTCCATTGGAAAATTCCTTTCTTCCAATACCCGTAAAAATTCTTGTCCTACGGCTCCACTAGCCCCGACGATAGCTACTTTCATCTTTGCTTCGAATTAAATTTGAATAAACTGTTTTAATACCGGACAAAACTATTGTCCGGCATACAAAGGTAATGTTTTGACACGGGCTGAAAAATTAGATGGGTTATTTTTTCAGGTATATCGGTATATGTTTAAAATCAAACAAAATACCATTCCGTTCCGGGAGTTTCTTATGCTGGGGAAAATGGTTATCTATGGTCCAGCTTTTTCTTTTCGATCATTTCTTTGTCTTCTTTTTTCAATCCCGAAT
Organism: uncultured Odoribacter sp.; assembly: GCA_905204385.1. The sequence continues at coordinate 1,568 of CAJKZL010000762.1, forward strand.
TATACCAGAAGATAGGTTTATCGTGATCGGTCAGGTACAATCTTCGGCGGGACTGGAAGGCCGGATGAACCACGGAATAAGTGGTGTCGAGCCAGGGGGTTTGAATATGGGCGATATCCAGCATGGTATGAAAAGCGATTCTTGTACTCACCGGTTTCGTTT
>CAJKZL010000763.1 GCA_905204385.1 uncultured Odoribacter sp.
GCAGAAACAATAGACGGCTTACGGTCCGGATTATAGAGGTAGGTGTACAGAGAATAATAGAAAAGGGAAAGATATATAAAGGTTAGTCCGGATGAGTCAGAACAGGTTGCCCGGCCCGCAAAAGGGTCTTTCATGCAGAATGAAAGGAATATGCCGCAACACATCCCATAGACGGCTGCGGCATTCATTGCCATGTTTGTCATTCTCACGCGGACTTTTTACGGTTTCTGGTCTTCCAGCCGTAAACATCGGCGACATACGGATAGAGGGAGCGGGTTCTCCGGCGAAAGCCGTCCTCGTCGATTTCCCCACTGTAGATTTTGGCGGCAATGCGTTCCGCGTCGTCCCTGTCTTTGGCTATACGGTACAAAACATAGTTTGTTCCGTCATGGTGAATCATGCGCCCCCGAATGTTGTTACCATCACCGTACCACTCGGCTTCATCACATTGGGAGTGCAATTTGTCGGCGATATTGCTGCCCAGTATTTGGTAGCCTTGCCTCCGGCCATACCACCGCCCTAAATCGGCAAACACCATGATAACGCCGTCAATGTGCTTGTTCAAGTTATGCCGTTCGTCATCCAAATAGCCGTACACCTCGTCCGCCCATTCTTCTTCACTGACAATGTAAGTGTTGTCATCTTGCACCTCACGCTGAAATTCCTGGTATCTTTCTCTTGCATTATCATCCAACCTGTCCTCGCTCGACCAAATAATCTGTTTCATGTCTTTTAATTTTATAAGTTAATATTCTTCCTGTGCGGCTCAATTTTAACGAAGTCCCTATAGACACATTCGTGCTCTTTCCGGCAAAGTAAGCCGTTGGGTAGAATGTCATTGCCGTATACACAAACATGCACCGCTATTCTACTCTCTGTGTCAAGTAGTTGACAAAACTCTTTCCAGTGTTCAAATTGCGCTTTCGCCATTTCGACCAGAGTCTTTTTCCCTATATTGCCGACCCCATTTTCTTCCAACTGACACAGAACTTCTGCGTTTTCATTGTCGATGATTGCTTTTACCCATCCTTTGAAGCTGTAAATTGTCTCCATTTGATATGATTTTAATTGTTTGTTTTTCTTCCCTCTCTTCGGAGGTTTCGCCTCGTCCGACGGGATTTGATTTTATGAGCAGGATACAAGCCGGAAAGGAGGGAACAAGGCAAGGAGGAAGCGGACAGTCCATGACGATTGCATTTGTGTTCAAGAAGTATTGACGAGCTTGCGAGTTGATGGTTGTTAACCACAAATGTAGCCGCGCCTTGACGGTTCCAGCCCGGCTTAACTTTGCACAGGAAAATCAATGGACGGCGGGACCGGCATGGATGCAGTATAAAAGGAACAGGCTCGAAGAGAATAACAATGAGCATAAGAAAAGCGACCCGAAGGCCGCTTTTGACCGGGAAGCAGGAGGTTATTTTTTGCCCCGTTTCGGTTTCGCTGCCGGTTCCGCAGGAGCTTCCTCCTTTTCCGCTGCCGGGTAGAACTTGACAGCTACCATCGTGATGCTATTATGCTCGATGCCGTCTTTGTCTGTCCATCTTTCGGGCTTGAAATAGCCCTCCACGGTAAGCAAGGTACCTTTGGCCAGGTAGTCGAAAGACCCTTTGTTCTCGTTTTTGCGCCACGCTTCAAAATTCAGGAAAGCGGATATCCGGCTGGTCTGATCACCGGACTTCTCCTGACGGCCTACGGCCAGGGAGAAACGTGCTACACTTGCGCTGG
>CAJKZL010000764.1 GCA_905204385.1 uncultured Odoribacter sp.
GTCGTTTAGTGGATAGGATTAGTGAATTTTTCCTGTTACGCTAGGAGAGATTAGTGGTGCTTGAAAAAATGTATCATCGGTTTATATATATGAATGTGATTACCTTTGCAAAAGTAAAGTAAATCTGTGAATTATCGAATGAAGTAACATGAATAGAATGGGAGAGAAACCTAAATTTGCCTTTCTTGGCAACAGTCACATGGTATTTTGGGCATTGGATGTCTACTTTACTTCCGGAGTTGACTCTCGACGATTTACATTTGAATGGCAGGGGTTACAGTATTTTGTCAGAAGCACTGAAACGGGCTTCCGGTTTGTAAAACATACCTAAATACTTCATTCCTTGCTTTTATTTATAAATTTGGTGGCATATCAGTTTATTTTTCCTATTTTTGTCCCCAATTTAATAGTAAATAACCCCCATAAAAACGATAAGACTTATGGAAAAAGTAATTATCAATTCGTACGAAGAATTCGAAAAACTAGTAGGCCAACAGATAGGTGTTTCCGATTATGTGGAACTCTCGCAGGAACGTATCAATCTTTTTGCTGATGCAACGCTGGATCATCAATGGATTCATGTAGATACGGAACGTGCTAAAGTAGACAGCCCTTATCATAGCACGATTGCTCATGGCTACCTGACATTGTCTATGCTTCCTTATTTGTGGAATCAGATTATCCAGGTGAATAACCTGAAAATGATGATTAACTACGGTATGGACAAAATGAAATTCGGTCAGGCTGTATTGTCAGGACAGAGCATCCGTCTGGTGACTACTTTGCACTCGCTGACTAATCTGCGTGGTGTGGCAAAAGCGGAAATCAAGTTTGCTATCGAAATAAAAGACCAACCGAAAAAAGCACTTGAAGGAATTGCTGTGTTCCTTTATTATTTCAATTAATGGCAAGCTGTTAAAGAAACAGATTTTATCCCCGGAAATGATCGAAATACGTCTCAAAAGTTAGATACAAAAACTTTTGGGATGTGCTTCAGATGGATCGTTTCCGGGGATAATTTTATCCTTTTACTCCCATAAATCTGAACGGCTGTGCCGGTTTAAACTCTTTCGTTGCATTTCCATGATAAGTTTCACCGTTGGCGATAGATAATTTGAGTACCGGAGCTCCTTCCGACAAGTCTGTTTCCCGTAAGTTTACCCAGAATGTATTAGGAGTCAGACTTGATTCGAAGAAGTAGAGCTAATTCTTACTATCCGATACCGTTCTCCATTGTGTGGTGGAAATTTCCGGAAATTCGGGAGTGGATATGCCATAAGGAACAGAAGTATTACGGATAACGCTGAATACACTTGCCACGGCTATCCTCACATCATCTGTTTGGGGCAGGGCATTGATATAAAAACTGGCTCTTGCAAAACGGTCGGATGGACGGTTGGTTCCGGGCAGGAAACTCAATCCGCCTATTGATTTCCAGTACTCGTTCAGTGCCTGATGCTTGTTGTAGGGTGGGGAGTTGGTCATCACTTTGTACTCCTTGCTGTGGTAGACAGTCAGCTTTCCACCCGTATATTCGAATATCGCACAATCGCCCGTTGCGTCGGAAATGGATAAATGCAAGGTTGCCAGGCGGGAACCATCCGGCATCATGTCCGATACCACTTGGAAAGTATTCTCATCGATGAAAGCGACGGCCTCTTCTACGGTGGCGAAGTTATCCAGCATATATTGCACCCAGGCTGTAATGGCA
>CAJKZL010000765.1 GCA_905204385.1 uncultured Odoribacter sp.
ACAACAAGATAGATTTCAACGCAAGCATTACCGGACAATAAGTGCCCATACGGCATCACCGGAATAACAACCCTAAAATGAAGAGTACTGCCACTACCCCTGTTAATCCTTGCTCTACTCCCAGCTTCAAAAATTCGTTGAAGGCGAAACCATTATCCGAAGCCAGGTTTATAAACCGGGTCGATTCGCTTTCAGCCAATAATTTTTCCTGAAAAAACATATAATTACGCCGGAAACCATCGAAACCCCACCCCAGAAACGGGCAACGGCAAAACATTTTCCATCCTGCCTGCCAGATCAACAATCTGCCGTTTGCCGAATCAGGCCTAAGGGAATACAAATAAGCCATTACACCGACAAGCAGCAACAATGCCATGCTCCAGGAAAGCCACCTTGCGAATCTGTTCGGCATCTTTTTATACAGGGAAATAAGCCTGTCCTTCAGCAGGAATAAAATTCCGGCCGCCAATGCCAGCAAAGCAGCTCTGGACTGCGAATAAAACAAAGCGACAAGCATAGGTATTGCAAGGGCCGGCACTAAGAGGTAAACCCATTTCCAGCAGCGTTGAGGACCGGACGCTGCCGGAAACAAGGATATACTTCCGGCCACTGCGACAATGCCCATTGCAAGGTAACCGGCAAACAGACCGGAATTGAAGAAATTGCCCCGGAAATTCAGGTAAGAATTGAAGCCTCCGTATTGGCGACAATAAGCAAAAATCAACTGCGCAAAAACCGAAGAAATAAAAATGAAGAGGAAATATTTGATATTGTCTCCCGTCAGTAGATTCCGACACAGGAAATACAAAAATACATTTCCCAGACAAAGCATCGCCCCCGTAAAATCAATCGTACCTTTGTCCGTTCTAAGCATCGAAAAAATCAAGCTGCCCACGCATAAAAGAAATGCAAAATCAATCATACGGACAGTGAATCGACGTCGGGAAGGCTCGATTACCGACCAACCGATTAGCAACACCCCAAATAGAATCAGTTCCGCGACAAGATATTCCAGTTGATATACATCCGTTCTGAAAAAGAACAAAAAGGAGACAAAATCAAAAATATAAACCCACCTATCATAAACAAGAGGAAACGCATTTCACAACAAGTTTTAGGTTAAACGATCAAATGGATGATCCTTTTATAAATTTATACTTTAATAAAGTAAATTTTAACGCAAATTTAATCGTATAGATTAAATAAACAAATTTTGAACCTATTTTTTACTAATTAATGAAAATATATATTGAATTGTCCTTATTGTTCCGTGAAGACTCACAAAAAAAACGGGATCTCCCGAAAGAAATCCCGTTTATGCGGAAAGATGAGAGCCATCCGGCTTTCTTACTTGCTTTCCAGTTCACCGATATACCGTTCAGCGTCGATGGCGGCCCGGCATCCCATGCCGGCGGCCGAGATCCCCTGGCGGTAAACCGGGTCCATGATATCGCCTGCGGCAAATACGCCCGGAACGTTTGTCCGCGTGGAAGAACCTTCCGTCACAATATATCCCTGTTCGTCCACCTGAATATACTTGCGGAATACTTCCGAATTGGGATGGTGACCGATAGCCAGGAAGAATCCGTCTATCTTAATGTCCCTTTCACACTCGTCGGCTTCTCCCTTGCGGTACAACAGACGGGCTCCTTCTACGCCCATATCCGAACCGATCAGCTCCAGGGTATTGTGTTCGAACAAGA
>CAJKZL010000766.1 GCA_905204385.1 uncultured Odoribacter sp.
TGATGCGGGGGTCGTTCTGAAATTTCAGGAAATTGTTGGCCTGCACTTTTTTCCGCCGGGCGATGTATTCCTCCTCGGTCAGCCGGAAATCGTCTCCCACCAGCACGGTTCCCTGTAGGTCCGTGGAGCCGGTGTAATATTTGTTGGCGCGGCTGTCGGGCATTTCCTGGTATTGGTTGAGTTTTTTGAACTCCTCCAGCCGTTTGTCGGCATCGGCATACATCGAACGGAATTTCAGGAATCCGAAAATCCGGTAGTTGGTGCCTACTCGCTGGGAGGTGTAGATGATCTTGCCCGGGCTTTCAAGCCGAATGATCAGAGCCGTGGCCAGGAGGAGAGGGGATAACAGCAAAAGCGCCAGGGAGGAAAAGAATATATCGAATGAACGTTTCCACAAGGGCAGGTGGAAGAGTTGGATGGGGGCTTCGGACTTAGCGTTTTTGCTTAGCTTGGGAAGCACCGAAAATAGAGAATTCAGTTTTTCTTTTGCAATATCGGGCGGTATGATTTCATCGATGCCGTTCTGCAGGTAAGATTTCAGCAAATCCTGGGAAATATGCTCACCCACTAATAATAAATAGGAATGCGGGCAGTTTATTTTCCGCAGGATATGGGCACGCCGGATATTTTTTTCCGTATTGGTGGATTCTATAAAAATGAACACGGCTTCGCCTTCCGAAGGTTGGTTGTTTTGCAGGTGGGCAGCAACGAGAATAGAACTGTTCGCTACATGTAAATGGCCTTCGGTGAGTTCCTTGAGATGGCTGATGTAACCGGAGTTATTTCCGATATAAATATTCATGCACACAATATTAATAACGACGCAATATATTCCGTACCCGGATTTTCAGTTCCTGGGGATTGAAGGGTTTTACAATAAAGTCGTTGGCGCCTTCTTCCAGTAATTTAATCCGCTCTGCACTATTTTCTATACTGGACAGGACAATGATCGGAATATTTTTAAATATCTCGCTACTTTTCAGATAAGTGAGAAATTCGTGACCGTTCATTTCGGGCATAAAATAGTCGGAGATGATGAGGTCGGGGATATTTCCTTCGTGCATCCAGGCGATCCCTTTTACGGGATTTTCCATATAAAATACATTGTAATCAAGAGACATCTGTATTTTGATTACTTTTGCAATTTCAGGCTTATCATCTACAATAAGTATGGTAGGCTTATCCATGGTCGACATATACTATTCAGTTGGAAGTTAAAAAATATTTACTTTGCGATGGGCAAAGATAAAGAAAAAAAGATATTACATCCTTACGGACAAGTTATAAATTCTGTTTTTTGTTTTATACATTTGGAAAAAGTTAAATAATATAAAAGTATTTTTGAAATAAATTATATTTTTTCTGGGATAGCCTTATCTTTGCCTGTCGTTAAGAATGAAATTAGCTTATGGAAGTGGATTTTTCGGGTTATAAATTGTTGGTGGTAGATGATGTCCAGACCAATGTATTGCTGTTAAAAGCCTTGTTGGGAAGAGAAGGCTATACGATTTTAGTCGCTTCGGACGGGTTTCAGGCGTTGGAACTGGCTGCTAGAGAAAGGCCGGACCTGATTTTATTGGATGTCATGATGCCTGGAATGGATGGCTTCGAGGTATCCACCCGGCTGAAAAATGACGAGGAGTTAAAACACATACCGATCATATTCCTGACGGCCCTGGACGATACGGAGAGTATCGTAAA
>CAJKZL010000767.1 GCA_905204385.1 uncultured Odoribacter sp.
CGGAATAGCAAAGAAAAACATAAAATGACCGACGGTTGGTATAATGTCAGTTAACCGAATTTAAGTAAAGACGGTAAATACCTGGTTTTAGTATCTGCCCGTACCTTCAACCCGACCTACAGTAGTACGGAATGGAACCATGTGTACAACAATATGAATAAAATATACATTTTGCCTCTTACCCAAGATGCCACCATTCCCTTTGCTCCGGAAAACGACAATCCGAAAGCTCCCCAACAACCACCGCCCACCAGGGAGACCAAGAAATCCGAAGCAACGAAAGAGCATCCGAAAAATGAATACGACTATACGAATATCGCCAACCGGATTATCGAACTACCAGTCTCAGCAGGAAATTACCACGATCTGCATATGATCGGTAATCAGGTTTATTTCAACCGTTATGGTAATACCAGTATATATAACCTGAAAGACCGGAAGGATCCAGATCTGAATAGCCGGATCATTTTCGGTCCGGGTTATGAAAAAGCAATTGCACAATCAGGCAGGGCTTTTCAGGTCATCGACATCCCTAATGCCCCGGTAAGTGTAAATCACCCGATTTCTACTTCGGACCTGAAAAAATACATCGACTATCATCAGGAATGGATGCAAATCTACAATGAAAGTTGGCGGCAAATGCGAGATTTCTTCTACGCTAAAAATATGCATGGAGTAGATTGGCAAGGAGTGTATGAAAAATACAAAGTCCTGATTCCTCATGTCAATCACCGGACAGACCTCACTTATGTCATCGGAGAAATGATCGGAGAACTGAGTGTCGGCCATGCTTATTCTGCCAACGGTGAACATCCGACACCCGCAAGAATCCCGATGGGCTTGTTAGGCGCCCGTTTCAAAAAAGATCCTTCGGGTTATTTTAAAGTGACCAAAATCATAGAAGGAGCCAACTGGAACGAAGCGACCCGTTCGCCCCTGACTATGCCCGGCGTGGAGGTAAAAGAAGGTCATTATATTTTGGCCATCAACGGCAAATCGCTGAAAGAAACCGAGAATCTCTTTAGCGAACTGATCGGCAAAGCTGGCAAAACGGTAGAACTCACAGTGAATACCCGGCCTGAAACAGCAGGAGCCCGCCAGGTATTAGTAACCCCACTCAGCGACGAATCGCAACTTTATTATTATAATTGGGTACAAAACAACATCCGGAAAGTAAATGAAGCGACCGATGGGCAGGTGGGCTATATCCATATCCCCGACATGGGAGTGGCCGGCTTAAACGAATTTGTGAAACACTATTATCCCCAATTGGGCAAAAAGGCATTGATCATAGACGACCGTGGGAACGGAGGCGGAAATGTATCTCCGATGATCACCGAACGACTGCTGCGCGAGCCTCATTTCTTCACCATGCATACCAACCAAACGGAAGGTTCGGTGAGTCCGGTCGGCACTTTCCTGGGGCCCAAAGTTTTACTGGTCAACGAGTATTCGGCATCCGACGGCGATCTCTTTCCCTACCGCTTCAAATTCAACAAATTAGGCACTGTCATCGGCCATCGCACCTGGGGAGGTGTCGTGGGTTATAGCGGAACGATCCCGGTTGTCGACGGCGGTTCTATCGTAACTCCCTCCTATGCACCCTTTGCAGCGGACGGAAGCGGTTTTATCATCGAAGGCCACGGGGTTGAACCCGATATCCTGATCGAAAACGATCCTTATCTGGAGTATAAGGGCGAA
>CAJKZL010000768.1 GCA_905204385.1 uncultured Odoribacter sp.
TCAGAGGCGACATTTCTTTCGGATAATCATAAATGAAAGTAGGCTGAATATAATGAGCCTCACACTTTTCACCGAAAATTTCATCTATCAGTTTGCCTTTTCCCATGGTTTTATCCACCGGAATATCCATTTTCACGCAAGCCTCGAACAATTCTTCCTCGCTCATTCGCTCGATATCGTAGCCGGTATATTCCTTGATGGCATCGGCCATGCGCACCCGGCGGAAAGGACGCTTGAAATCCACTTCGTTCTCGCCGATAACAGCCTTGGTTGTTCCGTTGATCGCCAAAGCGGCCGTTTCTATCATCTCTTCGGTAAAATTCATCATCCAGAGATAATCTTTATAGGCCACGTAAATTTCCATACAGGTAAATTCGGGATTGTGAGTACGGTCCATCCCTTCATTCCGGAAATTACGGGAAAATTCGTATACTCCCTCAAAACCACCGACAATCAAGCGCTTCGGGTACAATTCGTTGGCAATGCGCAAATACAACGGGATATCCAGAGCATTATGATGGGTGATAAACGGACGGGCCGAAGCACCTCCAGGGATAGCCTGCAACACCGGAGTCTCCACTTCCAGATAACCTTTGGAATTAAAGAAATTGCGAATGGCATTGATCATTTTAGTCCTCTTCACAAAAACATCCTTCACCTGCGGATTTACAATCAAATCGAGATAGCGCTGGCGATAGCGTTGTTCGGGATCCGTAAAAGCATCGAACACCTTGCCGTCCTTTTCCTTAACCACCGGCAGAGGCCGGAGGGATTTGGACAACATCGCCAATTCTTTGGCATGTACGGAGATTTCCCCGGTTTGGGTCTTAAATACGAATCCTTTCACCCCTACGATATCTCCGATGTCCATCAATTTCTTAAAAACAACATTATATGCAGTCGACGCTTCATCGGTAGAAATATCGTCCCGGCTGACATACACCTGTATGCGGCCCGTGGCATCCTGCAACTCAAAAAACGAAGCTTTACCCATGATCCGACGGCTCATCATCCTTCCGGCAATCACCACCTGCCGGGGTTCCGCCGTTTCATCAAACTGTTCTTTTATATCGGCCGCATGGGCATCCACCTTAAACTCTGCAGCCGGATAGGCCTCGATTCCCAGTTTTTCCAATTCCTTTAACGAATTTCTCCGGATAATTTCCTGTTCACTTAAATCAGTAAAGCTCATTTTTATATCAATTAATTATTTTAGTATCAACTGCTTAGTATATCCTAAGCCCTATAAGTCCGCAAAGTTACTATTTTCCTGAAGTAAAAACAAAAAATTCCACGCCAACTCTACCATTTCTTAAAAACCTTCAAACAGATATTAAGATTTTGTAACAGAGTCCATTAATTCCCGATTTCCGTTTTTCTATTTTGTTATATGAAATTAATCCAAATTACTCTTTGAAATAAGCGGGAATTTCCGCTACTTTGTAGCAGAATTGGAAAAAAGTGTAATGAAAAAAAGATGGGTTATAAACACTCCTCCGGAGGAAAGTAATATACAAGAACTTGCAAAAAAATTAAATTGTCATCCGGTAATAGCGAACCTTTTGCTACAACGCGGAATCAGCACTGCAGAAAATGCACAGGCTTTTTTTAATCCCTCCCTGAACATGCTCCACGATCCTTTCCTGATGAAAGACATGGAGAAAGCTGTAGAACGCCTGGACCGCGCCATTGCCCAGGA
>CAJKZL010000769.1 GCA_905204385.1 uncultured Odoribacter sp.
TAGCCTTCTGCATATTTGTTGGTGAGGCAGGATCCCATGGCTTCCATGACTTCTTCGCTGACGAAGTTTTCTGAAGCGATTAACTCGATCCCTTCTTTCTGGCGTTGGCACTCTTTTTCAATCAGGTCAAATATTTGTGTATCTCTTTTCATATTGAAGTATTTTAGTTTTGCTGTCAAATTTAAAGGAAATCCTTTTGGAAAGCAAAGCATTTTAAACATTTATTTGGAGAGAGGGGAGGATTAAAGTTTAGAGTTTAAAGTTGATAGTTTAAAGATGATAGTTGAAAGATTATAGATTATAGATTATAGATTATAGATGAAGGATGGAAATGGGGAGGGAGAGAAGGGGGGAGGGGAGGAAAGGGAAAAAAGGGAGAAGGGGGACGGTTATTTTTGGGGGGGAGGGGGTTGGTATATGCGGGGGTTTTTATAGTTTTGCAAATAAGATACAGGTGTTAATTTGTAAATAAGATATAATGATGGAGAATCCTTTTCAAAATGAAACGTACCGGCAGCAGCGGCCGACTTTTTTATTGGTGTTGTGTATTCTGACTTTTATCGGAAGTGGTTGGAGTGTATTATCGAATTTATTTTCGGTTTTTACTGCGGGTTTGATGAATGGAAACATTCAGATGGAGCAATATTCCTCTGTGGTCAATGAGCTAGAAGGAAGTGGGATTTCTGCTTTCTGGCAGAATCTTTTCCATTCTTCTATGGAGGTTATACAGGTGATGGCCATGCATGCCCGTGAGATTGCTATTATGCAATTGGTCCTGAGCATCGTTAGCCTGGTCGGAGCTATCCTGATGTTTCAGTTGCGGCGGTCCGGATTTTATTTGTATGCCGCGGCACAGATCCTGATGTTGTTTGTCTATCCTTATTTTGCCGGATTTTCGGGTTGGGTGATATTGATCATGTGTTGGTCGGCTTTTTTTTCGCTTATATTTATCGTCCTGTATGGCTTGAACCTGAAATATATGAAATGATGGCATCCGGGAGGCCGATTGCATTTATTCCCTGATTTCGGGCAAGCTGAACCAGAAGGTGCTTCCTTTGCCCGGTTCGGAGCTCACTCCGATTTGTCCTTGTTGATGAATGACGATGCTGCGGCATAAGGCTAGGCCAAGTCCGGTTCCCTGTGTAAAAGGGTCTAATTTGGTGAATCTCTTGAAAATGTTTTCATGCTCTGTAGCAGGGATGCCGCAGCCTGAGTCTTTTACATAGAAATAATGTTCTTTTCCTCTCTTCTCATATCCGAGGAGGATTTCTCCCTGCATGGTAAATTTCACGGCATTGGAAATAAGGTTTTCCATCAAAATGCGGAATTGTGCTTCCGCCAGAAAGAGAGGTGTTACCTCTTTCGGTACCGATGTGTTGAATCGGATGTCTTTGTGGAGAAGGAGTCCTCGGGCCGAAGAGATCAAAGAGGAAAATACAGCATTTATGTCAGTCGGTGCATATTCGAAGGTAAAGGTACCGGAATCCAGGCGGGACAGGTATAGGATGTTGTTGATCAGGGTAATCAGGAGATTATTGTTTTGTTCGATGATAGGGGCCAGTGTGCTGATTTCTTCCTCGTCGGTGCTGGTGGACAGGATGGAAGAAAACCCGACGATGGCGTTTAAGGGAGTGCGGATTTCATGACTGATATTGGCTAAAAATTGCTCGGTGTCCTGATTGGAGATTTCTGCTTGT
>CAJKZL010000770.1 GCA_905204385.1 uncultured Odoribacter sp.
GCGTGATTTTTTCCCCTTTCAAAAAAGAAGCGATAATATCTGCGATTTGAATATCCATACCGGTTTTTAAACTTATTTCGGGATAAACACTCATAACCGTAAAAAGGGGTAAAAAAAAATTACATACAGTAAAAATTCCGGGTTTTACCCTGAAACAACACCCGCCGTTTTCTCAAAATATTGTTCCTATCAAGAAAAAATATATCTTTGAATCGTATAAATGGAGTGCATAAAGGCAGAAATGTACTGATATATCAATTGTTAGGCGTAAACTAACGGCACATCGCTTTTATGAACAGACGAATGAAGAACCGGAAGTATCCATGTTAAACTATCAGAATCTATATAATGAAAAAGAATATAAAATTCTGTTCAAAGAGTTTTATACCCCTTTGGTGATTTTCACCAATCAATTTATACACAACCGGGAAACTTCAGAAGACATTGTACAGGAAATTTTTGTCCGGATTTGGGAAAAGGAACTGAAATTTGAAAACGACCAGGCCTTAAGGACCTATCTGTACCGTTCCGCCCAAAACCGATGTATCAACTACATCCGCCATAAAAAAATAGAATTGCGCCACGAAGCTGAAATTTCCGAAGAGCTGCAGGCGGCCGAGCCTCATTTTTTCACCTCGCTTATCCGGGACGAGGTCTACCGCCAGCTATTTACAGCCATAGACCACTTGCCCCACCAATGCAAAAAAATATGCCAACTGACCCTCGAAGGTAAAAAACCTTCAGAAATAGCCGATATATTGGGACTTGCCGTAGAAACGGTTAAAAAACAAAAGAAAATAGCCCTCAAACGCATTCAAAACCGTCTGGGACGATTCTCCATTTTCGCCCTGCTGGCACAGCTCCTTTTCCTGTCTGTTCCCTTTTCCCTTACACTCTACCCCAAAGAAAAGCTCAGGAATTTTTTGCTCCAAAATTTCCCGGAGGATACTGCAGCCTTAACCGACAACAGAAAAGGAAATCAGGAGATAAAAAACACAACCTCCGTTACCGGTTCGGGTCAAAGGGATTTGTTTACCGGGATTTAACTTTTTCAAGTCTATTCGTACTTATTTTAGTCAAAAATCGGCACCTGAAAATTCTTGTTTTTTGCGCAGAAAACAAGAATTATCTAAAACTTTGCATCAAAATCGAAAACAATAAATGACGTGTATAATAAAGCGTTAAGCCCTATCATACACGTCAAGTTTTAAAAAGCGAAGTATTTACCGGATATCCTTCATTATCGTCCGGTCACACACCACTTTCAATCCGTAAGCAGTTTTTCCAACTGAATCCCGACGCTTTTACCTCTTAAATTATCACCGATTAACTCTCCTTCTTTATTTAAAAGCATGATATGAGGGATTCCATGGATTCCATATTTTTTGTACACATCAGTACGGTTTGCAGTCAGTTGGATCCATTCCATCCCCTCTTTCCGCACCGCCTCTTTCCACGATTGCTCTTTTTCATCGCAGGTGATACTGATAAAAATGACATCCTTTTTGCCATACTTTTCATAAGCAGCTTTCAAAAATGGAATTTCTCCCCGGCAAGGCCCGCACCAACTCGCCCAAAAATCCAGCAAAACATACTTACCCCGGAAACCGGATAAAGCCACTTTCTTCAGATCGGAAGAGCGTCGTGTAGGGAAAGAGTGTGCCTCTATGTGTAGATGTCGG
>CAJKZL010000771.1 GCA_905204385.1 uncultured Odoribacter sp.
CGGAGAAGAACCGAAAATCCGAAAGTCGCCGAAGTCAAAATAAAACAGATAAGGAGAAGGATTCACTCGCCTCAGCTTCCGGTAAACGTTGAAATCGTCCCCCCGAAACCCTTGGCTGAAGCGGCGCGACAGCACAATCTGAAAGACATCCCCGCGCCGCGTATGCCGGATGCCTTCCGCTACCATAGCCTTATACTCCTCGTCGCTAAGCGGGGATTCCACATCCTCCTGCACCTCGAAGCCATATTGGGCGATATTATTATTCCGGATGACATCCAGCAGTTCCTCCATGCGCGAAACGTCCCGTTCCTGCAAATTTTCCACCACGGTCATCTCGTTGCGGAAATGATCGACCACAATAAGATAACGGTACAAAATGTATTTCATATCCGGAATTTCTGCAAACCGGGATTCCTTCGGCTGAATCTTTACCGATTCGAAATACTTCACCGCATCATAAGCCGTAAAGCCTAAAAAACCGTTTATGTCGGTAGGAGCCTTTTCTGCAACAAACGAACGGATATAGTTCTTCAACCCCTCCACTACGTCCACCCCTGCCGTTATGTCCCGACAGGTACATTTTCCGTCCGGATATCCACACACCAGCTCATTTCGCTTCACCATAAAATAAGCCATAGGTTTCACGCCGATAAAGGAATAACTGTTCTGCATCGTATGATAATCGGAACTCTCCAGGAGCGCCGATTGAGGATACAAATCCCGGATCTTGAGATAAATGCCCACCGGAGTTTGTAAATCCGCCGGCAAGGTTCTCGTCAAAGTTTTTATTTTATACTTCATATTCTCGCTTTTTGACTATTCTTTACAATCGTTATTTTCTCCTTGCCGTTTCCGACCCCTTTTCAGCACCCGTCCTGCTTTTATCCCTTGCATTTTTAACCTTACGGTAAGTCATCATATCCTTATCCCCCCTTCCCGACAAATTCACCACCACCACATCCTCCGGACGGAATTTTTTTTGTTCGAGTACTGCCAGTGCATGTGCCGATTCGAGAGCCGGGATAATCCCTTCCAGCCGGGTTAGCCGGAAAGCAGCCTCCAGCGCTTCTTCGTCGGTAACGGCCAGCACCTCCGCCCGCTGCTCCTCCGCCAGATAAGCATGCAAGGGACCTATCCCCGGATAGTCCAGCCCCGCCGACACGGAATAAGGCTCGACAATTTGCCCATCGGCCGTTTGCATGACCAGCGTACGGCTTCCGTGAATAATTCCCTCTTTGCCCAGATGGATCGTCGCTGCCGATTCTCCGCTTTCCAATCCCAGGCCGGCAGCTTCGGCCGCAATCAATTTCACTTGAGGCGAATGCAGAAAATGATAGAATGCCCCTGCCGCATTGCTGCCGCCGCCCACACAGGCAATGACATAATCCGGTTCTTCGCGGCCTTCCTGTTCCGCCAGTTGCCGACGAATTTCCTCGCTGATCACCGACTGAAACCGGGCCACCATATCCGGATAGGGATGCGGGCCTACAGTGGAGCCTATGATATAATAGGTATCCCGGGGATGACAACACCAATCCCGGATAGCCTCATTGGTAGCGTCTTTTAAAGTCTTGTTCCCGCTCCTCACAGTGACAACAGTAGCGCACAGAATTTACATATTCAAAACATTAGGTTGATGGCGTTCAACATCGGTGGATCCCAAATAAACGATAGAATACAAT
>CAJKZL010000772.1 GCA_905204385.1 uncultured Odoribacter sp.
ATTGTCGAAAGCGATGCCATACGGTTCGTTTAAAGTAGCTTCCGTCCGGTATCCGTTATAAAAAGCGGCCACCTGGAATTGCCCTGCAAAAATTTCAAAATCATCATCCGTAAGCTGCTCTTTCCGCGAATCGAAACGGACAATGATATGCTCATATTGGGAAGAAACGTAAATATGCTTATCCAGGGGATTGTATGCCGTCAGCAAAGTACCGTAGTCATATTTACGCGGCCAATTGCCTAAGGGACGGATTATTCCTTGTTTGTCTATTTTAGCTATTTTTCCCGTCCTGGTGCCACCGATTATAAATTTATTATCGTGTTCATCGATAACCATTCCGGTAGTCCTGTCCGTAAAAATATTGTCCGTGTTCACAATCAATCCCTGGGCCCAGTTTCCATCCCGGTAGAATTCATAGGCGATACGGGTTTGCGAAGATGAATAGACCGGAACGTACAGATAAGAGAAATCGCTGGAAAAGACCCCTTTCCGGATAGTAGAGGCTTCCATAAGCGTAACTACCGTATTGGCAGCCAAGGATAACAGCCTTACATTGGAACTTCCATCGATGACAATAATATTCTCTTTGTCGTCCATACAAAGATAAACG
This sequence comes from uncultured Odoribacter sp., assembly GCA_905204385.1. The sequence goes on from CAJKZL010000772.1 coordinate 611, forward strand.
GGAGCATAAAACTTAGCTTCCAAGGCTTCCCCGTCATCCGTCTTATTCAACTCTCCCCTAACTCCCAGTCCGGCCACAGTGGAAACCGAAGAAGCCACGATGTAATCAAATTTTTTATCGGCCAACACCCCTTCATTTTTTTCGTCGACTACGACGCGTACCGTATGTTCCCCACCTTTCAATTTAGGGACCACCGCATATAAATGCTCATTCTGGGCTTTGATAACGACTGCTTCTTTATCTCCAAGATAAAGCTTGATTTTGCTTTTGTCTGTCCCGAAATTCTCCCCGGAAATCACAATCGGTTTAGCGATCCCCCCCGTTACCGGTGCAATATCGGTCACTTTGACCGGAAGGTTCGGATTGTACTCGTTTTCTTTTACGGTTTCGTCATCTTTGCACGACCACGCCGAAAAGAACATTAAAAAGCAAATTGCTGCCGTAAAAATCCGCTGCGACGCACCGCTTAAAGACTTACATGGTTTTCTTTTCATAGGTTTGTAATTATAATTAAACATTAAAGCTTACTTTTTTTGATTTTTATTCGGTTACCGGTAAGTTCGAATTTTACGCGTCCGGTGAGTTCCAGAAGGTCGGCAATCTTTCCGAAATCTTCATACCGCTCGATATTGCCCGAAAAAGTGATTTCTTTGAGGTCTGCCGTTTCATAAGTCACCTTCACATCATACCACCGCTCAAGGGTACACATGATTTCTTCCAGGCGTTGTTTTCTGAATGCCAGGCGTCCCTCTTTCCAGGCAATATAGGGTCGTACGTTAACGGCGTATTTTTCCAGTCGGTGAGTATGCTGATCGATAGAGGCCTGTTCGCCGGGTTCCAGATGAAGTTTCTTATTATGCCAGTGTACGGCGACTCTTCCCTTGACCAGGGTTGCCTGAGTCTTTATTTCATCCTTATAACTCCGGATATTAAAAGCCGTGCCCAGAACCTCCACACTTCCCCCGTCAGCGAGTACGACCCGAAAAGGACGGAGACTGTCGGGCATCACCTCGAAATAAGCTTCTCCCTCCAAATACCCGGCCCGTGGAGTGCCTTCGAATACAG
>CAJKZL010000773.1 GCA_905204385.1 uncultured Odoribacter sp.
AGCCGTAAAAAGGCAATTCTGCCTCCCGGTTGCCGTAAATTTCCCGATTTTGTGCCCTGGGAACAGCGACAAGAATTTCAGGGCAATAGGATTTCGGAAAGGAAACCGATTTTCCAAGAACTTGGGATGCTGTGGACATGGCTTTGTTTTAAAAATTCTGCATCGTATAAAGTTTAGTATAGATGCCGTTGAGGCTGAGCAGTTCGTCATGAGTGCCCTTTTCGACGATTTCTCCTTCATGAAAAACGCAAATCAAGTCTGCATTTTTGATGGTGGACAGACGATGGGCGATAACAATGGAAGTTCTGTTTTTCATTAGATTGTCCAAAGCCTCCTGTACCAGTTTTTCGGATTCCGTATCCAGGGCGGAGGTCGCTTCGTCGAGAATCATGATCGGAGGATTTTTCAAAACCGCACGTGCGATGCTTAGGCGTTGGCGTTGACCGCCGCTGAGTTTGCCACCTCGGTCTCCGATGATAGTATCGTAACCGTGTTCGGTTTGCAGGATGAAATCATGGGCATTGGCAATGCGGGCTGCATTGACGACTTCTTCCGGGGTTGCATTTTCCACTCCGAAAGCGATGTTGTTGTATATCGTGTCGTTAAACAGAATGGGATCCTGATTGACATTTCCCATCAGCTCTCTGAGATTGAAAAAGGATAGATCCCGTATATCGGTTCCGTCGATGAGAATGCTGCCTTGATTTACATCGTAAAAACGGGGTAGCAGATCTACAAAAGTACTTTTTCCCGAGCCCGACTGTCCCACCAGCGCAATAGTTTTTCCTTTGGGAATGACCAGATTGACTCTTTTCAATACAGGTTTGCTTTCGTTATAGGAAAAGCAAACGTCTTTATATTCGATCCCTTGACTGAAACGATCGATATTGCGGGGTAAGGCAGGTTCCTGAATGGAGGATTCCGCTGCCAGAATAACGTCTATTCGTTCCATAGCCGCCAATCCTTTCTGTACACTGTAATAGGCGTTGCTCAGGTTTTTGGCTGGATTGATGATGGAATAAAAAAGGGCGATATAGGCGATAAAACCTTCGGCCGAGAGGGCTCCCTGATGATTGATGACCAGGGTTCCACCGAACCATAAAATGATAACGATGACAATCGTACCCAGGAATTCGCTCATCGGGTGAGCCAAAGAACGCCTCCGCATAAGGCGGTTTTGTATTCTTCGGTAATCCTCGTTTTCTTCCGAAAAGCGCTGAACCATTTTTTTCTCTGCATTGAACGCTTTGATGATCCGTAAGCCGGATAAGGTTTCTTCCATTAAGGCTAGTATTTCGCCCATTTTGGTTTGTCCTTCCCAGGAATGCCGTTTAAGATTTTTTCCCACTTTGCCGATCAGAAAACCCATGATGGGTAGAAGAATAAATACAAAGAGGGTAAGTTGCCAACTCATATACAGCATTATTCCCAAATAAACCAGGATGAGAATCGGGCTTTGGAAAAGCATGTCGAGAGAACTCATCACCGAGGCCTCCACTTCCTGCACGTCCCCGGTCATACGGGAGATAATATCTCCTGTAAAAATCCTAATTATTGTGAGCTTACAGGTTTATATTGGATATGGAAAAACTGTAATCTGTGATATTGACGAAGCTCATATAGCCAGACAAATCATGGCGATTAAAAAAATGACTACGCTTGAT
>CAJKZL010000774.1 GCA_905204385.1 uncultured Odoribacter sp.
GGAAGCCACCTTGCTGTCTTCGCTGTATCCGACAAATTTCCCGTTGCCCCAGACATACAAATTAGACGTTGCCGATCCGACATGTAAATAAACCTGTTGTCCTTTCCAGTCGGCAGGCAAATCAAAAGTCTTGCGGTAAGATCCTACATGATTATTTTCAGACTCGATCAGAGGAGGGTTGGAACGGAACTGATTGTGCCAGGCATATCCTACATTTTTGTATACCGGGTCGCCATAACCATTTAACTCCCATAAGCCCGGAACCGGGAAATCCACCCAATACTGATCTTCAAAATCCACCTGGTAAAAGTCCACCGGACGATCGGTTTCGTTCTTCACCCAATTGAATTTCCACCTACCGTTCAGGGACAAAAAATTGGATGCCTTTTCCCTTCTGCCGGCCTGAGCCGCTTCAGCAGTCGGATAGGCAAAATAAGCTGCCCGCATAGGTGCCCGGTTAATCGCATTCACCTGTGGATCCTGCCACTCTTTTTGCCGTGCAAACGTTGTCATAGACAAGCATACACAAACCGATAACAAAAACTTACGCATAGAAAATTTATTTTAAGTGTTTATTTCTCATAACCTGCCTCTCATCCTCACTTCATTCTCCTACCCACTCATCCCTACTTCAGCGACCTCCGCTACCCATCCTTACTTTCCCGACTCCTCTTTAAACTTTAAACCCTAAACTTTAAACTCTTTCATCGTTATTCCATATAACTCGTATTGTCCCAACAATGGGTACAAAGCTGTTCTTTCGGCAAGCCAATTGCTTTTACCAGATCGTCCAGGCGTTGGAATTGCAAAGAATCGAGTTGCAAATGCTGGCACATCACCTTCACCATCTCCTTGTATTTTTCGGAATCCGGATCGGCATAAGGCTTCAGCAACTCTTCCGTCAAATCCGAAGTACCTTCCAGGTCACGGATCACCCTGCGGGCAAACAAATCAAAAGTGGAACGGGAAGTGGAAAAATTCAGGAAACAGCAAGGATAAATCAGAGGAGGACAAGCGATCCGGATATGCACTTCCTTCACGCCGCATTCCCGGAGTTTCACCACATTATCCTTCAATTGCGTACCCCGGACGATAGAATCATCCAGGAAAACAATCTTAGCATCCCGGGTAAATGCCTCGTTCGGTAATAATTTCATCTTAGCGACCAAATCACGCATACTCTGATTCTGAGGCATAAAACTACGGGGCCAGGTCGGAGTATATTTTACAAAAGGACGCTTATAAGGAATTCTTTTCTCGTTCGAGTAACCTATAGCATGGCCGACACCCGAATCGGGTATACCGGCAGCAAAATCAGGAGTCATTTCATCCCGCTGCGCCATGGCGGCGCCACAGCGATAACGGGCATCTTCTACATTGATGCCTTCATAATAAGCCGAAGGATAACCGTAATATACCCACAAAAATGAACAAATCTGCTTCCGGCAGCCGGGAGCGATAATAGTCGTCACTCCGTCTTTCGATACCCGGACAGCCTCGTGAGGACCTAAATCGCGGACTATGTTGTAATCCAAATTCGTAAACGACGAACTTTCACTGGCCACGACATAACCGAATTCATTTTTGCCGCTAATGACGGGGGTACGTCCCAGCTTATCCCTTGCGGCATAAATACAACTGTCGGTC
>CAJKZL010000775.1 GCA_905204385.1 uncultured Odoribacter sp.
GCAAATTATATTGTATCCTCAGATGAGACAGTTTGAGATAAGATGCTTTGTGGACCATCAGATTGTTCGTCGCAGGCACCGGGTCGTCGACATACAAGGCTGGCAAGCGGGACGATGTATTTTCTTCCGACCACCGGTTGTACAAATTGTAATCGATCAGGTTATTCAACGAGCCCGCGATATTCTGCAAGGTATTGTTATATACACGCTCTGACACGGCAGAATAGGTAAACATCAAATACAGCGACAGATCTTTCCAGGAAACATCGGACGAAAAACCACCCTGAAACTTAGGCTCCGGATTGGCAATGATAACCCGGTCCTTGGAACTGATGTATCCATCCCCGTTCACGTCGCTGTAAATGATCTGTCCGGGCTTGGTCTCACTGCTGTAATAATAAGATACCGTACCTCCGGTCATTTGCTGCGCCCGTAAATCATACTCTTTAATTTGTTCCCACGACTGAAATATGCCGTCGGTTCGATACCCCAATACGGCTCCCACCGGATATCCTTCGGCCAGCACCTCGGTACCGCTCCCCTGAACCACTCCGTTTCCGGCCCATTCCTGTGCTCCTTCGGGTACCAGATATTTCACTTTATTCCGGTTCACCGACAAGTTGAAAGACAGATTCCATTTCACTTCCGTTTCGCGGAAAATCCTGGCATCGACAACCCATTCGAAACCTTTATTCTGTACCCGCCCGACATTTTTATACATTCCGCTAAAAGGCTGAAGAGAAGTCGGAAAGTCAATCCGCCAAAGCAAATCGTTGGTATTCTTATAATACCAGCCGATCGTACCGCTCAACCGATAATCCAGGAAAGCATAATCCACCGCTATATCGAACTGCTTGGTTCGCTCCCAGCGCAAATCGTCATTTCCCAAAGTAGTAGGTACAATTCCGGGCTTTCCTAAAAAATCGTTGGGACCATACAGGTTTTTATTATTATAGTCGCCGATATTCTGCGTTCCGGTTACTCCTGCCGAAATGCGGAATTTCAGTTCATCGATTTCCTGGACATCCTGTAGGAAAGACTCCTGATCAAGTTTCCAGGCAAAAGCGGCAGAAGGGAAAAAACCGAACCGATTGTGCGAACCGAATTTCGACGAACCATCGAAACGGGCGGTAAAAGTAAACTAATACTTTTCCATCAATTTGTAATTAAAACGTCCGACAACCGACACCAGTCCGTACTCCGAATCATCTCCTCCTACATCATAAGGCGTGGTTGCGCTACTTAGATTATTCAGAATCACATCCATAGGAAAATCGACTCCGGTAGCATCAAAATCACCCGATTTATAGCGTTCGCACGACACCCCGAATAAAGCGTCCAATGAATGTATTTCTTTGAAAATATTCTGATAACTCAGAGTATTGTCCCAAAGTGTCCGGACCGATTCAGCGGTTCCCCGAACGGCTCTTCCGGAATAAGTGTTATAATTATTCCCTTCCTGAAGGAAACTGGGATAATATTGATGACTCAGGTTAAAATGCTTGGCCAGAGAAAAAGTGGAACGGACCCGCAGTCCTGGGATAACCTGCACTTCCCCGAACACGGTCCCATTGAAGCGATAGAGATCGTTTGTGTTGGTAATTTGCGTTTTGGCAACGGGATTATCGGTAGTTCCTATCTTGT
>CAJKZL010000776.1 GCA_905204385.1 uncultured Odoribacter sp.
ACCAGCGCGCACTGCTGACCAGCAAGGCATCCTCGGGCGAGAACACGCGCATCACCAACGCGCGCATCTCGCAGACCTCCAATAATGCCGATGGCGCCGTGAGCGCCCAGCTGACGTACACGCTTGAAGGCAAGGAGGTCAACGGCAACTTCACCATCAAAGACAATAAGGTCAGTGTCGAGTTCTCCGAGTGATTTCGGCAATCTCAACACTCTTACGAAATAAGCACCCCGCCGTGGCGTTCGCTGCGGCGGGGTGCTTGTACACTGGTTAAGGCGTAAATCACACAGCGACTCAAACAAAGGATGCGAACGCATGTCGGCGATTCTTGAAGGCACTCCGGATAAACGACTCGTATTGGTCACGGGCCGCGCCTACCCCGAGCTAGCTGAGAAGGTGGCCGAATGCTTGGGAACCGATCTGAGCCGGGTAGCGAATGAAATCGATAAGCTGGTACTGCTTTTACCTCAGGGAGGTGAAATACAGGAATCTCTGGTCGAGGAACATACAGGAATCAGTAAAGACTTCAATAGTTTCGAGCTCCTGAGTGCCATAATTCGTAAGGATTTCCTAAAAGCCAATCAGATTGTGAACTACTTTGAAGCCAACCCGAAAAACAATCCCCTGGTATTGACCATCACCACCCTTTTCAGGTATTTCCTGAACCTGCTGACCTATCACTATCAGAAAAAAACGACGCCCAATACTCAGGAAATGGCCAGGTTATTAGGTGTACATCCTTTTTTTATGAAAGACTATATCGACGGAGGTAAAATCTATAATGCCATGAAATGTGCAACCACGATCTCCTTGCTGCGGGAATACGACATGAAATCCAAAGGGGTAGGTAATGCGAATATTTCGGACGGAGAATTACTGAAAGAGCTGATATTCAAAATCATGCATTAATATTCCCGGACAAGTAACTATAATCATCCCAAGAACGTATTAAACCATATGAAAAGAACAACTACTTCAATATCGACCCAACCTTTGAATAAAGCCGTATTTTTGGACCGGGACGGCACGATCAATTCGGACGAAGGACATTATTATATATACAAACCGGAGGACTTTGTATTCAATCCGGGAGGCATCGAAGGCTTGAAACGTCTTCAGAAAGCCGGTTATCTTTTGATCGTCATCACCAATCAGGGAGGAATCGCTAAAGGGATATATACCCGGGAAGATATGTTCAAAGTACACGAAAAGATGTGTGCCGAATTGGAAAAGCATGGAGTGACCCTGACTAAGATCTATTATTGTCCCCACCATGAAAGCATAAAAACCTGTGTTTGCCGGAAACCTTCTCCTTATATGGTCAACCTGGCCATCGAAGAATTCCATATCGATAAGAAGCGATCCTGGTTTATCGGGGATAGCTCAAAGGATGTAAAATGTGCTGAAGATGCCGGAGTTAAACCGTTACGTATTCACAAAAATCAGGATATCACACCGGTCATCGATCAAATATTGAAATCGAAAGATTCATTCTAAGTCCGAAAAATTCCAGGACTACCTCTAAAATTAAGTAAAAAATAACAGATCGGGCTTGGGATTTAAGCGGGAATTGAGTAATTTCGCTCAATTTTTAAAAATCCACAGCATATGGCTCATTACATTAAAGAAGTATCACGTACATTT
>CAJKZL010000777.1 GCA_905204385.1 uncultured Odoribacter sp.
CGGCGCAATCCTGATCTGTAATCCCCGCATCCCTGCACTGATGTAGATATACCCGAAATCCATGCAAGTAGTATGAATAAAAGTGGGCAAAGCCTTTTTCATTCCGACCGGAGAGCATCCTCCCCGGATATACCCGGTTGCCGGTAACAGTTCTTTCATATGGATCATCGCCGCACTTTTATTGCCGGAAACTTTTGCCGCCAGTTTCAAATCGACTTCGGCATCTCCGGGGCCAACACAAACGAACAAGCCGTTTTTATCTCCGCGCAATACCAGTGTTTTAAATACCTGGGCGATATTTTCTCCCAGTTGTTCCGCCACATGGGTGGCTGCCAGATTATTTTCGTCTACTTCATAAGGTACCAGCTCGTAAGCGATCTTTGCTTTCATATATTTTACACAGTTTTTTCAAGCGAGCCTCAAAAATTCCTTTCCCATATCCAGTCCATTTGTCCAGGATCTTCCCGTCAGGACCGATAACCACAAATTTCGGGATCCCGTCAAAACCATACGAAGCGATCAATCCTCCTTCTCCCTTAAAATCACACAACTGTATTCCTTTCAGATCCCGGATAGCCTCTTTCCACCCTTTTTCCGAAACCTCCAGGCTTATGCTGATCACGTGCAAACTATCCCGGAATTTTTCCGCCAACTCTTCCAATTCGGGTTGTGCCATCAAACAAGGACCACATCCCCGGCTCCAGAAATCCAATAAAATATATTTTCCCATGTAGTCCGACAAGTGATGCTCTCAGCCTTCGCGATCGAAGAGGAGGCCGTCTGCCAACCGATCTCCCACCTCACAGATTTTCACCGGATAAAGATAAATGTGGATTTCATACCCCCGGGCAGTAGTTTTGAGTGCCGGATCCAGGCGCAAATAAAGCGTTTCAACCCTTTCCCGAAGTCCTGGCGGACATTGGGGTGAACGCAGTTTTCGCGCATGCTCATACAATCTTTCCAGTCCGACTTCCGACAAAACGGCCTGTTCTTCCAAAATTTTCAGGTCGGCTTCCGCTTTAAGGGCAGACAAAGAGTCGAACAAACGGGTCACGGGATAATCCTTCATCTTCGGATGCTTACTATGCTGATCCTTATATTCCGCCACATATTCATCCTCTTTATCGAACCTTACCCGCTCATATTCGCGGGTGATGCGGGCGGAGTTTTTCACAAACCGATTCTCTTCCTGCTGTTGCCTCAACTTACTTTTGACTTTCCAAAGGGCGACACAAGTTTCTTCCCCTTCTATTTTAGTCAACGGTTCACCGACCCAAAATGAGAGATTACCATATAATGCCGAATCCCCCTCAACAAAAACCGACATCCGTAACGGCACCTCTTCCAGCTTTCCCCGAAATGAAAACCGTCCGTCTTTCAGGGTATCGCTCCCGATAACCTTCCCCATATTCCCAGCCCACACTAACAGTTGCACCACCGTATTTCCGGCTGCATTCCGCACTTTTCCTTCAATTCTGTATTCTTTTTGTCCGACGGCAGCCAACGTAACCAGAAGAAACAAAAACACACTACATTTTTTCATCGTCTTTGTATTTTATCAGTCAAACAAAAATAGAATAAATAAGTTGAAAGTCGGCAAAATTTAAGCAGTTTATAAAACATATACCCAAAAAGTATCAACAA
>CAJKZL010000778.1 GCA_905204385.1 uncultured Odoribacter sp.
ATGCCGACGGAGAAGTTGCCTGAGCCCAAAATGCAACCGGTGACGTACTTCGTCCGGCTCTGCAAATCGTTAAGACTATGCCCGGCATCTCTGTGGGTTCCGGAGCATTTCTTTTGCTGACCAACAAACCGGAAAACGGTGAAAATGGTTTGATCGTGTGTGCCGATTGCGCAGTGCTTCCCAATCCGACGGCTGAGGAACTGGCTCAGATCGCCGTATCGACGGCAGCTACGGCAAGAGCCATCGCTAAAATCGAACCCCGGGTGGCTATGCTCAGTTTCTCTACTAAAGGATCCGCTAAAAACGAACTTGTAGATAAAGTGGTGAAGGCGACGGAATTGGCCAAAGCCATGGCCCCGGATGTCATGATCGACGGTGAAATGCAGGCCGATGCCGCCCTGGTACCTTCTGTCGGCGCAAGCAAGGCTCCCGGAAGTCCTGTAGCCGGAAAAGCGAATGTATTGATTTTCCCCAGTCTGGAAGTGGGCAATATCAGCTATAAACTGGTTCAGCGCATTGCCGGTATCGAAGCTGTCGGCCCGGTGCTGCAAGGTATGGCTGCTCCCATCAACGACCTGTCGAGAGGCTGTTCGGTCAGCGATATCGTAAATCTCGTGGCCATCACTGTAAATCAAGCTGCCGGACTGAATTAATATTCGGGAATAAAATCAACGAAAAAATAAGGACATGAATATTTTAGTTTTAAATTGCGGGAGTTCATCCATCAAATATCAACTGCTAAACCTGGACAAGGATGCATTGGTATTGGCCAAAGGAATAGTAGAAAAAATCGGTTTGACCTATGGAAGCTTCACTTACAAACCGGAGGGGAAAGATAAAGTGGTGGTGGAACAACCGATTGCGGACCATGGCATTGGTATGGATTTGATTCTCAAAGCCCTGGTCGATCCGAACCATGGGGTGTTGAAATCTTTGAACGAAATCGATGCTGTAGGCCACCGCGTAGCACATGGAGGAGAATATTTCTCTGAAAGTGTAAAAGTAGACGAAGAGGTTAAAATCAAAATCAAAGCGCTGGGGGATATCGCTCCCCTCCACAACCCTGCAAACCTCAAAGGGATTGAAACCATGGAAAAATTGTTGCCGTCAGCACCGCAAATTGCAGTTTTCGACACCTCCTTCCATCAGACTCTCCCACCGACAGCTTATATTTACGGTATTCCTTACGAATATTATGAAAAATACGGTGTCAGGAGATACGGCTTACACGGAACCTCACACAAATTTGTTGCCGATAAAGCTTGCTGGATGCTGAACTGGGATATCAAAGAGAAGAAAATTATCACCTGCCATCTGGGTAACGGAGCTTCCATTACAGCGATAAAAAATGGCAAATCCGTAGATACTTCTATGGGCTTTACTCCGGTTGCAGGCTTAGTCATGGGAACCCGCGCCGGAGACCTCGACCTGGGAGCCCTGTTGTATATCGCTCAGAAAGAAAATCTGAACGTCGATCAGGCCAATACTTTGGTAAACAAGCAATCCGGCGTTCAAGGCATTTCGGGAGTTTCCTCCGATTTCAGGGAATTGACTACGGCGGCGGAAAATGGCAACGAAAGGGCACAATTAGCGCTCGATATCTTTGCTTATAATGTGAAAAAATATATCGGTGC
>CAJKZL010000779.1 GCA_905204385.1 uncultured Odoribacter sp.
GAGCGCAACAAGGCTGAAAAATAAAATATTGACTTTGCCGAAGGAGAACCGCGAAACCGGGATTCTGCTGTCGGGGCAAGGACAGAAGTTTATGGAAGGGCATAGCATGTATGAGTGGTGGCTGCCGTGTTATGCCGGAGTGGACCGTCTGACCGGAAATTCCTTGTATGCGGCGGATCTTACAGATTATTATACCGGGGAAGCTGTAGAAGGGAAAAAGCCTTTTCCCGAAAATGAACTGGTGAAAATCGGTGACGGTTATTATACCCCTAATCCTAGTTATGCCCGGTATGACTGGTGTGGGAGTGCTTTGCCGAAGGTTTATGGAGGATTTACTTCTGCCTGGGAATGGAAGGGGATATCTCTGAATGCTTTGTTTACCTATTCCCTGGGTGGGAAAGTGTACGATCAGACTTACGCTTCTTTGATGCAAACCGGATCGACGCCCAGAGCGGTACACCGGGACATCCTGAGTTCCTGGGAACAGGCCCCTCAGGGAATGACGGAAGATTCGCCCGACCGGCTGGACCCGCAGGGAGTTCCCGTGATCAATTCGGCCTTGAGTGTAAACAATAATGCGGTTTCTTCGCGTTTTCTGATCGACGGCTCTTATTTATGGATCAAGAATCTGACGGCAGCCTATGCTTTTCCCCGACGCCTGGTCCGGAAACTCGATCTGGAGAGCGTGAGCGGCAGTTTTTCTGCGGAAAATGTGGCTTTGTTCGCGAAAAGAAAAGGCATGAATCCTTTGCAGTCTTTTGCCGGGATAAGCGGGGATGTTTTGGTAGCTCCGAGGGTATTTTCATTTGGGTTAACGGTTAAATTGTAAGAAATCATGAAACGAAGAATCAAGATAGGGGAATGGATGGTACTGTGCTTGTTTTTATCCGGTTGCGCCGGGGATTATCTCGATACGGCACCGGAAGATCAGACCGGATCGGCCGTGGTATTCGAGACGACGGAGTTGGCTGCTCTGGCCGTCAATGGATTGGCGAAATTGATGAATACACCGTTTTATTATCCGGACGTACAAGCCCCGAAAACCACCGATTTTGGTGGGGAGGGATCCATTAAGATGTTATACGGCAATTGGATGGGCAATCATTTTGTTTGTTCCAACAAAGATGCTTTCGACGCTTTGTTCAAGGGAACCAATTATATGTCGAACACCGGATCTATTTATTGTTATTATCCCTGGTGGTATTATTATATGCTGATCGGAAATGCCAATATGATTGTTGCGCACATCTCCGAGGCATCAGGGGCGGAACCGGAACGTCAGCGTATTTTGGCGCAGGCGCTTACTTTCCGCGCGTATGCTTATACAATGCTGGCTCAGCTTTATTGTAAGCGCTGGAGCGATTCCGACGAGGGGGAAACACCGGGTGTTGTGCTTCGCCTGGACAATTCTTACGATTCCCAGGCGTTGTGTACGCTGAAAGAGTTGTACCGGCAGATTTACGACGATCTGGACGAAGCGATCGGACTGTTCGAAGTTTCCGGTTATCGGAGGCCGGTGGATTGTAATTTTCTGCCGGATATTCATGTCGCTTATGCCACTTATGCCCGGGCCGCCTTAAACAGAGCGGATTACCGGTCTGCTGCCACGATGGCGCAGAAGGCCCG
>CAJKZL010000780.1 GCA_905204385.1 uncultured Odoribacter sp.
ACTCCTGTAAAAACTTTTACCGGAATGGGCCAGGCCTTATCCTGCCGTTTTTATCCCAACAATAAATATATGGGTATCGTCAGGAATACAGATACCGTAGTATTGCAAAATTTGCGGAACGAACTGGATTGTTTTCCCGTCAGGAGTTATGGAGGAGGCCTGTCTTCCATCCGTTATATAGAAGATCTGAAAAATCCGGAAAAAATCTATCTGGTGTACACCTCTGGGAAATCGCTGGTATTGCAGCAATTGGCCGATTTAAAGCCTAATTACAGTCAACAGTTGGAAAGCAGCGTGAAAACCAAAATGAACGAATGGATGAAGATGATGGACGGAGAGTCGCTGGAAGATTATAAAATTCGTGTGAACGACGAGACCCGGGCTCAACAGCAGGCGATTTTCGAACGTGAGGTGGCAACGCAAATGGCCGGAGAACTGGTAGAAATGGCGGATGTTTCGCTGGGAAACTACAATACAGGTAAAAATGTACTGGCTTTAAATTTCAATTCCATGCCTCCTATTGCTCTCGAAATCGGAAAAGAGGAACTGAGCAGCATGCGTCCTGAAGCATTGCAGTTTCAAAATACCGTCTATGGGGTGAATGATAAAGATGAGTTTGAGATCATCTATACGGAGGTATTGAATACGGAGACCAACAAAACTTACATATACAACAACCTTGACCGCATGTCGGTGGTGGCTATGGACTTGGACGAGGGATTCGTTCCCTTGGAACTGATCGAACAATCGAATATGGAGGAGAATAAACTGAAGGAAATCCGTGAAAACGTGGTCAGTGAAGCTAAGCGTTCTAACCTGATTTCCGATAACACCAAGATAAACGTAAGTACGGAAGTCATTGCAGACGTAGATGCCAATGGAAAGAAAATTATGAATTATAAGATCGGTTACCAGTATGAAGTGGCCAAAGAATTTACGGCAAAGGAAGATTTCCCGATGGGGAAATACAAGACGGAAGCCTCCAATGCAGCTTTATCGATGCTGGCTATTATCAGCAAGGCTTTTGAAACCGATTTTGCCCAATATGTGAAGCCCGGTAAGCAAATCAAGGTGAAAATCACCGGTACGGCCGATGCCGCTCCTATCACCGGCCGGATTGCCTATGATGGTTGTTACGGCAATTTCACGAACGAATTGGTCTATAAAAACGGAAAATTAGGTAATATCTCGGTAAGCAAAGAGAGCGGAGTCACCGAAAACGAACAATTGGCATTTCTGAGGGCTGCCGGTGTGCAGGATTATATTCAGAAGCACATTGCTGCCTTACAGGAGATGAAGTGTGATTATACTTACGATATCAAGGTTTCCGATCAGAAAGGCGGCGCTTTCCGTCAGATTCATGTGGAGTTTTTGTTTATAGATACTTTTAATTGAGAGGTATGAAAAGGGTTTTACTGTCTGTCATAAGCGTGCTGGTTTTTACGGCTGTAAATCCGGGATGCGGTCTGGCTCAGGATAGATCTCAGGCAGAACGCAATTATCAGAGTTTTATTCAATTATATAATGGGGGTGCGACCGATAAGAATGCAATGTACACTTATCTGATCCGGAGTTACCGGGATTACATCGCTTTACTGGGTGCCTCCCCTGCCGATCAGG
>CAJKZL010000781.1 GCA_905204385.1 uncultured Odoribacter sp.
ATCGAGACTGCCGATTTCCACCATGAACGCTATTTGCCGGATACACTCTGCTAATCTCAGGGAAATACCTATCTTTTTCAATTCTTCGACAGACAGCGAACATATCGTACTGGCCGTAATTTCTCCCCGGCAAAGGGCTGCCAATCGTCCGGTCATCACATCGGCTACCCGGATAGAAAGCATCTGTCCTATAACCTGCTCGATGAAGAAGAGGAAATCATCTTTCAGGTCAGTATGTGAAAGCGGGCCTACCCGCTCCATCAGCCAAGCCAGCTTCTTGTCTCTCTTTTTAAGAATAGAAACGGCCTCTTCGCACAATGGAAAGTTTTGTTGCGTCATATTTTTGTCATTCAGGAGGATACGACCTTTAACCCGATGATGGATACGATCAGCGTAAAGATAAAGAAAAGCCTTCCGAAACTTACGGGCTCCTTAAAAAAGAGGATGCCCATGAGCACCGTGCCGACGGCACCGATGCCCGTCCAGACGGCATAGGCCGTGCCGATAGGCAAAGTCTTCAGAACCTTCGTCACAAGGAACAGACTCAAGGCAATGGCACTTGCCGTGCCTATGCACCACAAACCTTTTTCCAGTCCTACGGTCTTGCTCACCTTGTTCAGGCAGAAGGTAAAAACCAGCTCGATGCACCCGGTTACCACTAAAAGAAACCAATTCATAACTTCAATTCTTTTTGGGGTGCGAATTTGGTATTTGCGATCTGTTTCTTCTTTACATGTTTTAAAAAATGATTTTACATTTGATAAATTCATTTTATCCGGGCTCTGATACGGCTCAGATTGACTTGGGAAATACCCAGATAAGAGGCGATGATACCTAATTGTACCCGCTGAATTATGTCCGGATATTCATTTATAAGTTCCCTATACCTCTACGAGGATGTCTTGAACTGCCGTGCTATAAACAATTTTTCCGATTTGATGCAGGCACATTCAGCATACCGGCGTCCCCAGTTGGCTATATGGATATTGTTCCGGTATAAATCCTGCAACCGTTCCAAATCGATTTCATACAAAACACAATCTTCCAGAAGTTCTACCGTAGCGTATTCTCCCAGACCTGCAAAAGGAGTCTGCAAAGGAAATATCAGATCCCCTTCCTGACCGAACCAGAATGTAATTTCCTTGTCGTCTTTATGTGCATATGCCCGAACGATTCCTTTCTTTATGAAATAAGACTTCGTCTCCTTTTTATTTTCCCGATGCAAATGAAACCTTTTGGGATATTCCACTTCCGATATCGAAGCAATCAACGTATCGAGGGAGGTTTGCGGCAACCGGTAGATGCTGTTTATTATATCATTGATATTCATCTTGTAAAATCTTATATATAAAACAATTATGAGGGACAAAATTACTAAAATGCCGTTCATGTGGAATGATGAACGGTACTTTTTATTGTTTTTCAGTGAAATAAATGGCTATAGCTTCATTCCTCTGCGTTCCCCTTGCGGCTGCATGGGGCGATGTATGTTCTGCTTTAGCTTATCGAATTGCTCCTTGAACCACTCGGCAATGGGCTTTTGGGAGAGTTGATGTACCCTGCAAAGGGGTTGAACGGCAGACGCCCGTCGTTCCTCGCTATGGAAACGATGTGTTTCA
>CAJKZL010000782.1 GCA_905204385.1 uncultured Odoribacter sp.
GTACAGGTATTGTGGCAGTGTGGTAGTTATTATTATGAGGATCTGAAAAAACAGCTGGACGGTAAATTACCGGAAAATGTAAAATTACTGGCTTTCCTGAAGCGGATGGATTTGGCTTATGCTGCTGCGGATATTGTCGTTGCCCGTGCCGGAGCAGGGACAATATCCGAACTTTGCTTATTGGAAAAAGCGGCGGTATTGATTCCTTCGCCTAATGTGGCAGAAGATCATCAGACAAAGAATGCTATGGCGCTGGTCGATAAAGGGGCTGCTGTCATGATCAGGGATACGGAAGCTGAAGAACGGTTGGAACAGGTGCTCACCGGTTTGCTATCGGATGAAAAACAACGGAAAGAGCTGGAAAAGCATATAGCGAAATTGGCTATCCGGGATTCGGATGAGCAGATTGCGAGAGAAATATTGAAGGTGATCGGCTAAGTGTTTGAAAATAGTATGGTTGAGTTAGAACAGACGATAAAAAACGTTTATTTCCTGGGTATCGGAGGAATAGGTATGAGTGCTTTGGCCCGTTATTTTAAGGCTAAAGGGTACAAAGTGGCCGGTTATGACCGGACTCTTTCGGCATTGACTCAAAAAATGCAGGCTGAAGAAGAAATCCGGATTAATTATATCGATGAAGAGGAAGAGATTCCGGCTGAATTCCGGGATAAAACGACGACGTTGGTGGTATATACTCCGGCGATACCCGGGCATAACCGGCAGCGGGCTTATTTCGTAGGGGCGGGTTTCGATTTGCATAAACGGGCGGAGGTCCTGGGTATGATTTCCCGGAAAGGAAAGGCGATCTGTGTAGCCGGTACACATGGGAAAACGACGGTATCTACGCTGACTGCCTTTTTGTTAAAAAATTCAACCGTAGGATGTAATGCTTTTTTGGGCGGAATAGCGGCGAATTTTGGAACTAATCTATTGCTGGATCGTAATTCTTCGTATATCGTTATCGAAGCAGATGAATTCGACCGTTCGTTTTTACATCTGAGTCCGGAAATAGCGGTAATCACGGCAATGGATGAAGATCATTTGGATATCTATGAGAATAAAGCCAATCTGTTGGAGGCTTTCGAAGCATTTGCCGGACAAGTGAACCCACAGGGCGGGAGACTGTTTCTGAAAAAAGGATTGCAGTTGAAGCAGACGCAGGTAACCGGTTATTACGGCGTAGAGGTGAAAGCCGATTGTTATGCCGATGGGTTGAGGATCGAACAGGGACGTTATGTATTCGATTATCATGGGCGTGGGGTAGATATCGAAGGATTGATACTGGGAATACCGGGGCGGTTGAATGTTGAAAATGCAACGGCAGCCATCACGTTGGCTTTGGAAGCCGGAGTACAGCCTGAGGAAATCCGGAGAGCACTGCCTGACTTTAAGGGAGTAGCCCGGCGTTTTAATATACAAGTATATACTGAAAAGACCATTTATATCGACGATTACGCTCATCATCCGCGGGAGATCGAGGCTACGCTGCGTTCTGTCCGGGAAATGTGGCCCGATCGGCCGGTGACGGTGGTTTTTCAGCCTCATTTATATACCCGGACCCGGGATTTTCAGGAGGATTTCGCCCGGAGCCTGAGTTTGGCCGACCGGGTG
>CAJKZL010000783.1 GCA_905204385.1 uncultured Odoribacter sp.
ATTCGACGGATGGCGGCTATGCGGTCGAGATACCATTCCCGGGTATATTTACGGTTCATGTTTCTCAATACGGCATTGCTTCCCGATTGAACCGGAAGATGGATTGCCCGGCAGATATTGGGCCAACGGGCAATGGTTTCCAGCGTTTTGTCGCTCATATCTTTGGGATGGGAAGTCGCAAAACGGATACGCATGCCGGGTACGGTACGGGCTACGAGTTCCAGCAAAGCCGGAAAGTCAACCTGTTGTTGTGCATCCTTGTATAAGTAGGAGTTTACGTTTTGTCCCAAAAGGGTGACTTCTTTGTAGCCCCGGCGTTGCAAGTCGATCACTTCGCCGACAATGCTGTGAGGGCTGCGGCGTCGTTCCCTTCCCCGGGTATAGGGGACAATGCAGTAGGTGCAGAAATTATTACAACCCCGCATGATGGAAACAAAACCGGAAATGGCCGTTTCATCGATGCGCGAAGGGCAGATGTCTTTATAGGTTTCCGTCGTGGAAAGCTCTATGTTGATGGCTTTTTCTCCTTTTTCCGCTTTCTCGATCAACAAGGGAAGATCCATATAAGCATCAGGTCCTACGACGATGTTTATATTTTTTTCTTCTTCGAAAAGTTTTTCTCCCAGCCGTTCCGCCATACATCCCATAATTGCTACCAGGAGCCGGGGATTGTGCTTACGGATTTCGGTAAATCCCTGAACCCGGCCCCTGACCCTTTGTTCTGCATTTTCGCGTACAGAACAGGTGTTGACCAGGATAATATCGGCCTGATTTTTATCGGAGGTATGTACGAAACCTTTTGCGGTCAGAATAGCGGCTACCACTTCACTGTCTGCTACGTTCATCTGACAGCCGTAAGTTTCAATATAAAATGTCTTTGCCATGAGCGGATTAAATTTACTGCAAAAGTAATATTTTCAGCGGGTGGTGGAAGAGGATAGGGGATTTTATTTCTTAAAGGAGGCTATAAAGATTCATAAAGATTCAACTTAGAAGTGCCATTTTTAGTTGGTTTTTAATTTTTCTTTTCATAGTTTTGATCTTTAAAACAAACCATCGATTGCTGGCCTGTGTTTGGCAATTCAGATTGCAATTGAAAATTTACATTCAAATTATATACTTTATGAAACGTAGGAGATTATTGGGATTTTTGTTGTTTTTTATGCTGATCCAGCCGGCAATTGCACAAGAAGGATTTGTGCATGGGCGTTCGGCAGGTTATGTATGGCCGGAAGATTCAAAGGTACGGGAAAAGCTGGATCGCTGGCAAGATTTGAAATTCGGGGTTATCTTGCATTGGGGATTATATGCCGTGCCCGGAATTGTGGAATCCTGGTCGATCTGTTCGGAAGACGAAGAATGGATACCGAGGGATAGTACGCTAGCTTACGAGGAGTATAAAAAATGGTATTGGGGACTGATCGATCAGTTTAATCCCACTCGGTTCGATCCTGAACAATGGGCCAAAGTTTGCAAGGCCGGCGGAATGAAATATGTAATTTTTACTACAAAGCATCATGACGGTTTCAATATGTTCGATACGCGGCAGACCGATTTTTCTATCGCGCACGGAGCCTTCCGTAACGACCCCAGAAAAGATGTCGCCA
>CAJKZL010000784.1 GCA_905204385.1 uncultured Odoribacter sp.
CCAGCTCTTTGAAATGAAACAGTGAAGCCGCCAGTGCAGCATCTGCCTTTCCCTCCGTCAACGCATCATAAAAATGCGCCATTGTACCTGCACCACCGGAAGCAATGACCGGAACATTCACCAATCCGCTCAACCGGGCTATCGCTTCGCAGGCGAATCCCCGGTTCGTCCCTTCATGGTCCATAGATGTGAATTATATTTCCCCGGCTCCCCGCTCTCCGACTTCCAGTGCCCAAGTGTATAATTCTCTTTCAGTTCTTAGTCTTCCTCCTTTACTGTATACGCACCATTCTTCCTTTTCATATCGGGCATCGATAGCCACAACAATACATTGTTTCCCAAAATGATAGGCTAACCGATCGATTAAATCCGGTTCGGACAGAGCTGCCGAATTGACCGATATCTTATCCGCCCCCTTTTTTAATAAAGCCTCAACATCTGCCTCCCGGGCAATGCCGCCTCCGACAGTAAAAGGGACATCGACTGCAGTAGCCACACGCTCCACCCAGCTCAGGCGGGTACTCCGGTTGTCATTACTGGCAGTGATGTCTAAAAACACCAGTTCATCAGCACCGGCAACAGAATACTTCTTTGCTAATTCTACAATATCACCGGCATCTTTCAAATCGTTGAAATGCACTCCTTTCACCGTCCGTCCCTCTTTAACGTCCAAACAAGTGATTATTCTTTTAGCTAACAAAATCAAAAATTTTTAAGTGATTTCAAATCTATTTTCTTTTCATACAAAGCCTTCCCAACGACTACGGCTTCTACTCCAACTTCAGCAAGCTGTTGTAAATCTGCCGTTCCACTCACTCCCCCTGAAGCGCTCAACCGAATCTCCGGATAAAGGCGAAGTAATTCCCGATACAAGCCGATAGCCGTTCCATCCATCATCCCATCCCGGGTGATATCCGTACACATCAAATGCCCGATCCGTCCCCGATAGGACTCAATCAATTGAAAAATCGTCGTATCGGTCACCTTTTTCCATCCCTGAATACACACCTTGGTATTCCAGACATCAGCTCCGATAATTACTCTTTCATACCCATACTTTTCCAGCCATTCAGCGGTTTGTTCGGGATTTGTCTGAGCGATACTGCCAACACAAGCATAATCAGCCCCAGCTTCACACACACGACGCATATCCTCATCAGACTTCACCCCTCCTCCAAAATCTACTGACAAACGGGTATGTTTACAAATCGTTTCAAGCACAGCCCAATTGACAACTCCCGACGCTTTCGCCCCATCCAGATCGACCAAATGCAGCCGATCCAGTCCGGCCTCTTCAAACAGGCGTGCCATTTCTAAAGGGTTAGCCGAATATATCTTACACTGTCCATAATTTCCTTGAGTCAAACGGACACATTTCCCACCGATAATATCGATTGCAGGTATAATTTTCATTTTCAATTTTATACTATATCTAAAAAGTTCTTTATTATTTTTTCTCCGGCACCGGCAGATTTTTCAGGATGGAATTGGCATCCATAAAAATTATTTTTACAAATAGCAGCGGCGAAAGAACGCTGATAGTCGCAAGTTGCGATACAATAAGCTGTAACAGGAACATAATAGGAATGTACAAAATACATCCAT
>CAJKZL010000785.1 GCA_905204385.1 uncultured Odoribacter sp.
CGTTACTCTAAATTTTTCGTTCATCGTTACTTAGGACCGAAGGTCCTCATCGTTACTTACGTTCGTTTAATTTTGTCTAAATTGACAAAATTAAACGAACGTTTTTTTCAAACCAGAATAACCAACATAATACAACACAAACATGAACAGTAAATTGGGTATATTATTTCTCTTTCTGACTTTCCTTTGGGGATGTAAGGACGAGATGGATAAACACTATGAACGGCCGGACTGGTTGAAAGGTAGTGTTTACACTGTATTACAGGAACGGGGAAATTACACTGAATTCCTCCGCGCTGCCGAGAAAGCAGGCTACATGGACATGTTGACGGGAAAAGTACTCTGCACCGTATTTGCTCCCTCCGACGATCGATTCATGGACTACCTGAACAGCTTAGGGTATGGATCGGTAGAATCCGCCGATCCGGAAGTTTTAAAAATCATTGTAGGATATCACATTATGCAGTATTCCTACAAAAAGAGCGATTTACTGAACTTTCAGATCAGCGGCAGCGATGCTAAAGGACCTGCAGGTCAGTATTACAAACAAAAAACTTTCGCCAAAAAAGAAGTTCATGAGGTTCAGGATCCCGTATCGGGACGTACCTTACCCGTCTACCGGAAGGAAATGTATCTTCCGGCACTATCGACCGAATTATTTCAAACTAAAAAATGCTCCGACTTCCAGTACAATTATAAATACTTTTTCCCCAACAGCGAATGGTACGGGGATGCCAACCAGGTTTATGTCGCCAATGCAGGAATTGTAGAATATGCCATTCCTGCCGACAACGGCTATGTTTACCTCATCGACAAGGCCATCGAACCCTTGAATACGATCTATGAAGTGCTGGAAAAACATCCGGAAGAATATTCCTATTTCAAAAAGATGTACGATCGCTTTGCCGACATTCAATTTTCCTCCCAATATACAGACAAATATGCCGCACCCGGCGATAGTCTTTATGTTTATTACCACCATTCCACTTTACCTAAGATTGCTGCCGAATGGACCTACAACAAGGAAGCCAGCCAGAATGATTACGCCCATATGGGGCCTCTGACGGGAAACAGCTTCACCGCTATCGTACCGGACGATCAGGCGATGAAACAATATTTCGGAGAAGACGGATTCTTCAATAAATATGGAAGTGTAGACGAAATACCTCATCTGGTTCTGAATTATTTCCTGCGCAATCATGTCTTTAATAAAAGTATCACTTTACCGGAAGATTTCAAAAATGGTCTTTATTCCGAGTTCGGCGATAAGTATGAGGTAGATCCGGATGCCGATGTAAACTATAAAATTGCGAAGGAATTTACCAATACGGTAAAGGAGAAGGCGTTGGGCATGAACGTGCTCACTGCGGTGAAACCGGGGCAGATGATGGTGAAGATCGTGCATGATGAACTTACACAGTTGATGGGTGGAGAGACAGCCGAGATCAACATCGACGCCCGTCCGGCAGTTATCCTGATGTCAGGTTTGCAGGGTTCGGGTAAGACCACTTTCTCCGGTAAACTGGCACGGATGCTGAAAACCAAGAAGAACCGTAAGCCATTATTGGTCGCTTGTGACGTTTACCGTCCGGCAGCT
>CAJKZL010000786.1 GCA_905204385.1 uncultured Odoribacter sp.
AAAACGGGAAGCACTCCCCTTTGGCGGCAATCCTCCCACACTTTCAAAAAATCGGATTGATACTCAAAGACATTATACTTATATCCTGCCTCTACAATATCGATCAAATGACAAGGTATCGTTTTTCCCTCCAGACAATATTCTTCCAAATCTTTCCCTGTACCGATGTCCATCCCCCGATACACCTGACGGGAATCTGCGCTTATAATTTCTCCGTGAAATTTATCTGCAACACTCACTGCTAAAGCCGTTTTACCACTTGCTGTAGGCCCTACAATACTGATCAGATTAAACATTTTATCCTCTATTAGCGTATATGTTCTGCAAATGTAATGAAAATCCGGAACATTGGTCTCACCGGCCGCCGGGCAGCAGACACAGAAATAGATATTCTTATGAGACAGTCCACAATTTAGGGAAAAGAAAAACTTTCAGGAAAATAAATCCGGTTCAAAGCCACGGAAATTTTATAATTAAACCTTATATTTGTGAAGGGATTATAAACAACTAAACATATGATGAACGACGAAAACATACTGATCCGGGCGCTGGAGCCTGAAGACCTCGAATATTTATATAAATGGGAAAATAATATGGATTTATGGGATGTCAGCGACACTCTTACTCCTTTTTCTCATTATACGCTCAAAAAGTATATCGAAAACTCTCATGAAGATATTTATACCAGTAAACAATTGCGATTAATGATTGTCAGGCTAGACACTAAAGAGCCTATCGGATTAATCGACCTCTACGATTTCGACCCTTATCACCAACGGGCCGGTCTGGGCATTATGATCCATAATATGGAAAACCGCAAACAAGGCTATGCTACGTCAGCCATTAAGCTAATGCTCGATTATTGTTTCGAAACCCTGGGCCTTAACCAGGTATACAGCAGTGTTCCCAGTTGCAATGTAGCCAGCCTGAAATTATTTGAGAATACCGGATTTACACAGACAGGCTACCGGAAACAATGGCTGAAAAGAGGCAATGAATGGGAAGATGTTATTTATTTCCAGCAACTTGCCTCTACCTGGAATAACAACTAAATAATCTCTCATACGCTATAAACCTTTGTTCGGATAGATTGTCTTATATAATATAAAACCAATTTTTATAGAAAACATTTATTGAACTAAAAAAGCGATTATGAAAAAGTTAGTATTCTTAGCCACCACATTATTGATGTTCCTGGCCATAACAGTAAATGCCCAACAAAGGGGCCCGCGTGAACGAATGACTCCGGAACAGCAAGCGACCCGGACGGTCGAACGCCTGACCACCGAATTAAAGTTGACAGACAAACAACAGGCAGACCTGAAAAAATGGTATACCGAATCGTTCAAAAAGCGTGAAGAAGCCATGCAGAAAAACCGGGATAACCGTGAAGCCATGCGTGATCAAATGAAAAAAGACCGTGAAGCTGCAGACGCCGAACTAAAAAAAGTATTGACCGAAGAGCAATATAAAACCTACAAGGCCAACGAAGAAAAACGCATGAAAGAGTGGCAACAAAGAGGTCGTCAAGGTGGCGGACACCCTCAACGATAAAATAATTGATGAGGGTGTCCAAAAAGGCAAAATACCCC
>CAJKZL010000787.1 GCA_905204385.1 uncultured Odoribacter sp.
AAAAACACAGAAGGAAAACTTTAAAATCCTAAACGCTCATTTAATTTCACAAAAATAAAATTCGCGTCAATTCCCGCTTTAGCAAAATCCACAGGAAATCTGCGGTTAAAGATTGTTAAACCCTCACCGATTAGTCGCTTCCTGATTATATTTGTTACACGATAATACTTCGTGTCGAACAAAAGGTTACTAAAAAGGTGCAATATGGATGTTGTGGTTGAAAATCTGACAAAGTCTTTCGGCTATCAGAAAGCAGTAGACTCTGTGAGCTTCGAAGTCAAAAAAGGAGAGATTCTGGGATTTCTGGGACCGAACGGTGCCGGTAAAACCACCACCCTGAAGATCATGTCGTGCTTTCTATTTCCGGATTATGGAAACATCCGTATCGGTAAATATTCCATCCATAAAAACCCCTATAAAATCAAACAAATCATCGGTTATCTACCCGAGCACAATCCACTCTACGAAGAGATGAATGTGATCGATTTTCTGGATTTCATCGCCCGGGTGCACAATATTCCCAAATATAAGATCATCCCCAAAGTCATGGACATGATCCGGATGTGTGGCCTGGACAATGAAAAACTCAAAACCATCCGGGAGTTATCCAAAGGCTATCGCCAGCGGGTAGGATTGGCCCAGGCGTTGCTCCATGATCCGGAGGTATTGCTGCTCGACGAACCGACCACCGGACTCGATCCGAATCAGATCGTCGAAATCAGGGAACTGATCAAAAATATCGGCAGGGAAAAAACGGTGATCATGAGTTCACATATCCTGGCAGAGATCGAAGCGACCTGTGACCGGGTGCTGATCATCAATAAAGGAAAAATCGTCGCTGACGGAACTTCTGCCGAACTGCGCAACAAATCCGATAAAGGCAAGCTACTGAAGATTTGTATTCAGGGCGGAGAAGACGAAGATATCTACAACGAACTGGCATTGATTCCGGAACTGGAAAACATCATTTCCTCCACTCCGCATCATTTTGAAATCCAATGTGAGCGGGCTACTGAAATTGAGAAAAAGATTTTCGATATTTGTTGCCAAAATAACTGGTATATCAGCGAAATGACTCCCGTGGAAACTCGTCTGGAAGATATCTTCCGCCAGGTAACTAAAAATTAAAATGGTTATGAATACGGTTAAAATACTCGTTCATAAAGAATTAGCCACAACATTCAATTCATGGAGTATCTATATCGGGTATACCCTGTTTTTCTGTGTATGCGGATTTTTTTCATGGCTTTCCAGTAATAATCTTTTATACATCGGACAGGCCAATATGATGCAGGTATTCGGTATTATCAACTGGACACAGTTTTTTCTGATTCCAGCCCTCACCATGAAAAGTATTGCCGACGAAAAAAGAAACGGAACGATCGAATTAATGCTGACCAAGCCTATAAAAACAGCCGACCTGCTTTGTAGTAAATTCTTTTCCAATTTAATTATCACGACACTGGCATTGGCCCTGACACTACCCTATTATATTACGCTCTCTTTCTTAGGAGAGGTGGATCATGGAGCAGTCCTTTTAGGCTATCTGGGCCTGATCGAGATGAGTGC
>CAJKZL010000788.1 GCA_905204385.1 uncultured Odoribacter sp.
CTGCGGGTAGAGACGAAACACCAAAGATTGGCCATCTCGTTATCGGTGGTATGCCGCAAACAGAGTTTCACTATATATTGTCCACTGTCCGGGATGTCGGCTGTAAATTCGACGATATGATACCGGTTCCAGACTTCGTCGGGTTGTTCTTCATATTTTTCGAAGACTGCCGGTGATTGGCAAGCTCCCATTAAAATAACCGATAGGAAAAAGATGTATTTTCTCATTTACAGGCTTGTTTAATCATTTTGAAAATGGATGGTAGTTCCGGTAGCACTGATCTCCATTTCGATCGTCGAACCGATGATCAGAGGAAAATTGTTCTCTGCATGTCCGGCCGGAAAACCGAAACAGATCGGATAAGTATAGTCGGCGAATACTTCTTGTATGATTTCATAAGCATCTTTCCCGAAATTGAGCCCTTTCATTTCTGTAAAGTCTCCGACAATAAGTCCCTGAAGTTTTGAAAACTTATCCGTTAGCTTCAGGCTTTGTAGCATGCGGTCGATCGAATATAGATTTTCCCCTACATCTTCCATAAATAGAATAGAACTTTGGTGTTTACATTCCAATACCGAAGAACGCAGACAATGTAAAAGAGTCAGATTTCCACCCGTCAGTTCGGCCTGTACGATCCCTTCTCGGTTGAACGGATGGGGAGGAAGCCGGTAAGAAGATATTTTCCCGAATAAAAATTCTTTCAGTCGTAATAAGGCTGCCGGATTTGTTGAGCGAAAACTTTTAGGCATAGGGGCGTGCATGCTTTCAATGCCCAGCGTGTTGAGCTTCGAATGGAAAACGGTAATATCGCTGAATCCGATAAGCCATTTCGGGGAACCTTGAAAAATAGAATAATCCAGTTGTTCGACAATGCGTAAACTGCCATATCCGCCACGGGTACAAAATATGGCCCGGATGTCTTCGTCATCGAGCGCCCTTTGCATATCCTGCAGGCGTTGTTCGTCCCGGCCTGCAAAATAGCCGTAGGTAGCTGCCGCGTTCGGGCCTACGATTGGATTCAGTTCCCAGGAACGTAACACTTCTACCGCATCATGTATCGATAGCGGATCGATGATACCTGCCGGAGAAACCAGGGCGACTTTATCGCCGGATTGAAGATATGGTGGTCTGAACATACAGTAAAATTAAAAAGTAATAAGCTATAGGCTAAAAGCTATAAGCTATAGGCAGAAAGGGGGACCTTGGAACCTTATTACCCCTGTAACTCTATTAACTCTTTTAACTCAATCAACTCTTATAACTCTACTTCCCCGATAAATTTTGCCTGTTGCTGATAAGATAACTAAAAATGAATTATTTTTGACCACAAAATTCAATTTTATGAACGTAAAAGCCAAGGGGTATATTTTAGGCGCTGTTGCAGCGGCCACTTATGGGATGAATCCGTTATTTGCCTTGCCGTTGTATAAAGCAGGTATGAATCCGGATTCGGGTCTTTTTTTCCGTTATCTTTTTGCCATACCCGTGTTGGGGATGATGATCGTGGCAAGGGGGAGAAGTTTTAAGCTGAAACGTAAAGAAGTGTTGCCCTTGATCATAATGGGAT
>CAJKZL010000789.1 GCA_905204385.1 uncultured Odoribacter sp.
TGCCATTCGGGCAATCCCAACACGGTGATCGGATAACCGTCGGTTAAAGCAGACAGCAGGGGCAGAATTTTACTGACATCCGCTTCTTTCGTCTCCGGCAGCACCAGAATATTCTCCCGGTCGGGCAGCAAAAGCGTTCTCAACGAATCCAGGGGTATCCTGTCCACCACACAGTGAAAAAATTTCACTCCTCCGGCTTCATGCAACCGATCCCGGAAGTCGATCTTCTCATTCATACCTTCTCCTCCATCTCCCTTGAGATCGATATATACTATATTGGAAAAAGCCTGCTGCTCCCTCAGCCACAAGATCATCTCCTCCGCCAAAACCTCGAAAGTACTGTTCACCTGGACAAAATTCGGATAATCTTCGAAATTCTCCGTCCTCGAAGACAATGGATAAACCACAGGAATATGCTTGTTATTCAGGGAATTTACAAACGTCTTGTACACTGAGCCATATACCGGCCCAAGAATCAGATCCGGCTTCAACCGATCGATCTCGCCGGCAAGCATAACCATTTTATCACTGTTTCTTTCCGTATCGTAAACATGCAGGTCGATCTTATATCCCCGGTTTTTCAGACTATCCACCGCCAGTAAAATACCTTCATAAAACCCGATGAACTGCTCAGAGCGCGACGAGAGAGTTACCGTCTGGTATTTCCCAAGCGTATCGATATAATGCGGGTACTCCCGGGCCGAAAAAGGCAACAACACCGCAACCTTCACAAAAGGATCGGCAGGCATCACCACTTCCGATATATAATCCGGCATCCCCCTACTGTCCTCCTCCACCATTCCCCGGTAATCCCCTACAGGCAAAGTATCCCGCACTACAGGCACCGTGATGCCGGCATTCCCCGTACCGATCTCCCCCCGGCCCCCTTCTCCGTCCTTCTTCTCCGCCGATTCTTCCTCAACGGAATCTGCCGGACGGACAACCTCATTCACCCTGCTTCTCACCACCGCAAGGTCGATTTCATTCAGCGGCAAGCGGACCACCGCACCCACCGACAAAGGTTCGTTGTGGGCATATTCCTCGTTATGTTTCAGCAAGCGCTTTGGCTTAATCTTATACAAGCGGGCTATGGAATAAAGCGTCTCGCCTTTTTCCGCCCGATGATAATAATATTTATCGTCCTGCTGAACAAACGTTTCAGCAAAAGGAATTTTAAGCACCTCGTATAAACTCAGGCCATCGTCCTTTTTATCGTTCAGGGCCCTCACTTCATCCACTCCCACTCCGTAAGCCTTACAAATCGAATACAAAGTCTGTCACGCCTGCACCGTATGCAAATAATAGCTTTTTCCCCGCACTACAATGACGTCGGCAGCCTTGCGTATTTCTGCTTCCTGAGCCGACACCTCCCAGGCCAAACAGCACAAAACAATAACAACTATAAATCTGATCATAAACTTCCAATTAAATCGATACATCAGGCACTTCCGGACATTTTACAGCCTTTAAACGGCAAATTTAGGAATAAAGTAATAGATAATTTAAAAAACTGCACTATTTTTGCACGTTCAGAGTACATTTCAATTTCAGGTTGACTGATAAAAT
>CAJKZL010000790.1 GCA_905204385.1 uncultured Odoribacter sp.
TGTTGGATGCCCCGAACATCACCCCGGAAATCGTGGAAGGATTGGTAGAAGGGCGTACCTGGCTGGAATCGCCCAGAAACCTGGCCTACTGGTATGAGAAAAACGGCGATTTATATGTGAAGCTCAATGTGGCGGCTATTCTGGCGCAGGCCATGAAAGATCAGGGCGTCACCGGTTATGAGGAGATGGCGGGCTTGGTCAACAATATCCTCTCCGGCGATGCCGCTACCCTTAAAAATATGCTCAGCAGTCTGCCGCAATTACAGGACATCGAAATCGTCAGGGCGCTGACAAACATGAAAGACGAAACTTTTGTGATGTTGATGGACTGGATTAAGAACGGCATACCTTTAAAAGTAAGCGAGGACAACGGACATACCCGCATTTACCTCGACCGTCCCACGCTTGCTCCGATTATGGCAGAAGTGCCCGGTTTGTTGCCGTTGTTGGAAAATGCGATTCCGGCCGAGTCATATGCCTATTTTAAAAGTACCCTTGAGAACGGAGTGAATGGGTTCCGGTATACCTCAAGGTTCGATATCGGATTGGATTTAATTGCACGATAAGCTAAATGTTTAATCTAAAAAACTGGAACTATGAAAAATCTATTGGTATTATTGATGTTATTGTGTGCTTCAACGGCATTTGCCGCTGCTGAACCCGGGATTTATAAGGGAACATTATCGGTGATCGTGGATAGTGATCCCCAGCAGGACTATCTGAATCAGGTGGTGGTAGTGACCGACGACGGGACAAACGTACAACTGAAAATTTCTAATTTTACTTTTCCGGGGTTTGCACTGCCGCTGACCATCAGGGTGAATGCAACGAAAGACAGTCAGGGAAATCTGGAATTGGTAAGTATAACGGTGGTCGGCATTACGATCGATTCCACGGAATTCGAGGCTACCCTTGCCGACGGCCATTTGAGCCTGGCTATGGCCATCAACGCCTTAGGGCATGACGTCATTGTCTTTTTCGAGGGCGATAAATAAATCATGAATCGAAGCAGTTAAATCCAATTCTTGCTGGAAAGGTGTTCAGCAGAGTAAAAATAAAGCGTATGGCCGACCATACGCTTTATTTTTTGCTTCTCGTTTCAACTCGCTTATTTGATGCCGAGTTTCTTTTTCAGATCTTTGGGAAGGGCATCCTTGTGGATCATGATCGAAGTGGTTTTATAAGCTACAAAAGGATAGGAAGCATACAGATAACCGTTGTATTTTCCGTAGTTGCCCCATGAGTTCTTAACGATAAAATATTTGTTTCCGATTTGGTCTACCGCCTTGCCTACGACGTGCATACCATGGTCGTCGGTGGTCAGTTTGTTGTCGAATTCTTTCTGGCGCAATTCCTGGGTGATTTCTTTTTCCTTGCCCGGTTTTTTCAGCAATTCGGCTTGCTGCTGTGCTTTAGGCATTTTGACCCATTTGGCAATTTCCGCATCGCTCATTTCTTTGATATTCACGTCCGGAACGACAGCGATTCCGTCGCGGGTAAAGCCCACTTCCGAAACGTCCGAGCCCCAGGAGAAGGTGTAGCCTTTATCGATGG
>CAJKZL010000791.1 GCA_905204385.1 uncultured Odoribacter sp.
ATTCAACATTACTTTCCTTAGTCAAGGATTCGGGAGCAACATAGAGCATTTTCGTTTTACCGCTCAAAATGTCTTCTTTCACATTTAAAATCTCATTTTTGGTCAACGAAGAGTTGAGAAAATGCGCAACTCCTTCAGCGGCTGAAAATGAACGCATGGCATCCACCTGATTTTTCATCAGAGCAATCAGCGGAGAAATAATGATCGCGGTGCCCTCGAGAAGCAATGCC
The DNA here is from genome assembly GCA_905204385.1 of uncultured Odoribacter sp. The sequence goes on from CAJKZL010000791.1 coordinate 231, forward strand.
GGTAATTGATAACACAACGATTTACCACCTCCTGTAGGCATCAATACAAAAGTGTTATTTCCTGCCAGCACGTTCTTAATGATGGCTTCCTGATTTCCTTTGAAATGATCGAAGCCAAAATACTCTTTTAACTTAGCCTGTAAATCAATCTGCAATCCCATTGTAATCATTAAAATTATTTCTGCACACCCTTTTTTCAAGGAGTTGCAAATTTATAACTTAAATTGAATGAACAAACAATATGGCATAATAAATGTTATCACCACCCGGGCAAAAGAATAATAAAAAAATTGGTACTTTTGCCCTTAGTAAAGTTATACTAAAAAATAATTGTGGCAATCTTTTTTTGATTTTTTTTTGGCACAGATATTGCCGGTGAATTTACGGTTGAGGATCAGGGGTTACAGAGCTATTGCAGTTGTCCGTGCAAATGTGGTTTGGCCCGGAGGTGGAAAAGGGGGAGAAAATATGAATAATCGGAATGAAAGTTTGATTATGCTATTGTTTACCAGGACGAACGTAATGAAGGATGTCCTTCCTGGGAAGCATAAATGTTTTTGATATTTCAGACTTATATAAGATATGGTAAATATAAAAGAAATAGCCCGGCAAGTCATTGCCGATGAATCGGAAGCCATCCGGAATCTGGCACAATACATAGACGATGATTTTGAAAAGGTAGTCGATCTGATCTATCGGTCGAAAGGCCGTGTTATCATTACAGGTATAGGAAAAAGCGCTATCGTAGCGCAAAAAATAGTGGCTACGCTGAATTCGACGGGTACTCCTTCGGTGTTTATGCATGCTGCCGATGCCATACACGGCGATTTGGGTATGATCCGCGAGGATGATGTGGTCATTTGCATTTCCAAAAGTGGAAATACCCCGGAAATAAAAGTGTTGGTGCCCCTTATCCGGAATGTTGGGAATGATCGCATTGTAGCCATGGTATCGAATACCGATTCCTTTTTGGCACAAAATGCTGCCTATGTCTTAAAGTCGAAGGTAGAGCGGGAGGCTTGTCCCAATAATCTGGCGCCGACCAATTCTACGACGGCGCAACTGGTGCTGGGAGATGCCCTGGCTGTTTGCCTGATTCTGTGCAGGAGCTTTTCCAGCCGGGATTTTGCTAAATATCATCCCGGAGGATCTCTGGGGAAAAGATTGTATACCCATGTTTCCGATGTCTACGACCGGGAAAATACCCCTCGTGTAACCCCTGAAGACGGGATACGTAAAGTGATCCTGGAAATGTCGGGAGGACGCTTGGGGGCTGTGGCGGTGACGGATGAAGAAGGACGGTTGCTGGGGATTATTACGGATG
>CAJKZL010000792.1 GCA_905204385.1 uncultured Odoribacter sp.
CGGATTCCTTGCTATCTTTCGAATGCTGAATTGAACTGAACATAGCTACGTCTGATCGAGGATTTCTTTTCGGAACCGGAAAAAATAATTGCTTTTTTCCTCCGTTAACCGGAACATTTCCGCTGATAGAGCGTATAATGTTTGTTTGTATCCGGTAAAATAGCTGAAATAATAATATTTTATCGTAAACTTTGGTCAAGATTTTCAGAGATGTGAAAGGAAGTTAATGAATAGAATGTGTGGGGTGTAGGTGCGATAGTATTAAGTGATGGATGAATAGGTGTGAATATTTTACCGGGGGAATATTTTAAACGGTATGAAATGAAATTTGATATCACAGTCAACGATCCTTTGCTGGAACCTTTTCTTCCTGTTATCCGGCGTCGCCATGAACGCAGTGTGCTGAAAGAGTTGGAATTTACCAACCGGAAAAAAAGACTTGCCGACATTTTTAATAATTATCTTTATTTTGGGTTGCACCGGCTTCCTGGAAAAGGTTGGGTATTCCGGGAAGGGGCTCCTCATGCTACGGCGATTTATCTGATCGGAGAATCGAATGACTGGCAACGAAGGGAGAATTTTAGCTTCCACCGGCTGGAGGGAGGGGTTTGGGAATTGGAATTACCCGAAGAAGCCCTCTGGCATGGGATGGATTACAAGTTCTGGGTAGAGTGGCCCGAAGGAGGAGGTGAACGGATTCCCGGGTATGTAAACCGGGTTGTACAGGACGATCTGACTAAAATTTTTTCAGCGCAGGTCTGGCAACCCGAACAAGTCTACCGGTGGCGTTATTCCGGCGTAGGAAGAAGGGAGCATCCTTTGATCTACGAAGCTCATATCGGTATGAGCATGGAGAATCGCCGGGTGTCTACGTTTAATGAATTCCGGGCTTATGTATTGCCCCGGATTGTAGATCTGGGATACAATATGATTCAGCTGATGGGGATTCAGGAACATCCCTATTATGGTTCTTTCGGCTATCAGGTATCGAATTTTTATGCGGTCAGTTCCCGATTCGGAACACCCGACGACCTGAAACGTCTGATCGATGAGGCACATGGATACGGTATCGGTGTGATCATGGATCTTGTGCATTCTCATGCAGTCAAGAATGAAGCCGAAGGATTGAGTTGTTTTGCCGGAGATTATAACCAGTATTTTTATCCTGGTGAACGGGGTGAACATCGATTGTGGAATTCCCGTTGCTTCGATTATGGAAAAAATGAAGTGATCGGTTTTTTGTTGTCGAATTGTAAATATTGGCTGGAAGAATTTCATTTCGATGGCTTCCGTTTCGATGGGATCACCAGTATGCTGTATTGGGATCATGGTTTAGGGCGTGATTTTACGGAATACAAATTTTATTACGACGGTAATCAGGATGAAGATGCGATTACCTATCTGACTTTAGCCAATAAGTTGATCCATGAGGTGAATCCGGAAGTGATCACGATTGCCGAAGATATGAGCGGTATGCAGGGTTTAGCGATGCCTGTCGGCGAGGGAGGAATAGGTTTCGATTTTCGTATGAGCATGGGAGTACCGGATTATTG
>CAJKZL010000793.1 GCA_905204385.1 uncultured Odoribacter sp.
ACCCACCAATTGCGGGTACATGCCGCTCATCCCCTGGGGCTGAATTGTCCCATCAAGGGTGACCGCCTGTACGGCCAAAAATCCGACCGCCTGTATCTGCATGCCGAATACCTTGAATTTATTCATCCGGTCAGCGGAGAAAAAATACAACTCGAAAAGAAAGCGGATTTTTGACTTCCTGCACTCAACCGTTATTTATCCGCTCTCTGATCTTTCCCCAGGCATGTGTATCGAACAAGCAACTCTCCCGCATCGTTCGGTACATTTCCCTGAAACGGGACATCGGAATTGTAAAGCTCAGCAAATCGGGCTCGAACCAGGGCCGCACCGAAGGATCGAAAAAACCCAGGAAAGTGCGGCGGCCGTTCTGCCGGTTCTCGTTGACCGTCTGAGTCACTACGGCGCAACACCCCGAGGCAAATTCTGTGGTCACCGCTCCCGGAGTATTGTGATCGAACCATGCCCAGGTAGTTAAACCCGACAACATATCCGGAGTAGCCAAAAACAGTATCCCCTCCAACGCTTCGAAACTTTCCAGACGGTCGAGGCGGGCAAAATGAAGATAGCTGTCGCTTGCCGGCGGAACCCCCAAGCGCTGTATATAATCACACACCATCTCCGGTGTTTTTTTGTACTTTTCCTTCAGCGATACGAAAGTGGGTACATGCTCGGGCATTGCAGTAAACCCGGTATAAAACTTACCTCCACCACACCCGATGGTGTCCGCGTCGAGGCTGACGATAGCGCCTTCACGAACTTCTTTCAGCGCTTTGAAAAAACAACCGCCGATTTTTCCATTCTCTCCGATCCGTTGGCCGGAATACCAGAAACCGATGGGTAAATCTGCTTTTTCGCCGAAAGCTTCCCTGAAATTTTCCAGAAACACTTGTATTTCCATTTTTTTATGTATTAGGAATCCCTTCAAAACCATCCGCCCGGATAAAAATTACCCAAGCGTATAGGGATCCGGTTGATAACTATCGGAATAAAACCTGTTAAATTTAAGAAAAAGTCCGGTTAAAACCAATTCAACCCGGCAAAACAGGAATAGATTCATTAATTTTGCAAGGAAAAGCATTCATATGAATTTGTTTCGGTAACGAATTCCGAATAAACAAGCAGACCCCATTAAAGGAATAGAATAACCATGAATGAAGAGATAAACGTTATGCTGAAAGAGGCGGATGCTCTCAAAGAGCAATTATCGGCTTTGCGCCCATTGCCCGAAGAAGCTTTGAAAAAGATTCAGGATGCTTTTGATATTGAATACACTTACGAGAGTAACCGTATAGAAGGCAATACGCTCACATTGCAGGAAACAGCCCTTGTAGTAAACGAAGGCGTTACCATTTCCGGAAAGTCCATGCGTGAACATTTGGAAGCGATCAATCATGCGGAAGCTATCGGCTATATTAAAGATATAGCTAAACAGGATATAGAGATAAGCGAACGTACCGTCAAAGAAATACACGCCCTTATTCTTCATGGGATAGACCGTGAGAATGCCGGAAGGTATCGCACTGTTCCGGTTATGATTTCAGGTAGTAC
>CAJKZL010000794.1 GCA_905204385.1 uncultured Odoribacter sp.
CTTATCACAAGGTCCCAGGCCTTCCTGCATAGCCAAGGTGTAGAGAATCGGTTTTATTGTAGACCCTACCTGTCGTTTTCCGACACTCACCATATCGTACATAAAGTACCGGTAATCGGGCCCTCCTACATAAGCCTTGATAAATCCGGTACGGGGATCCATAGCCATGAATCCGGAACGGAAGAAAGATTTATAATGCTTGATAGAATCCATAGGCGTCAGAAGAGTATCGCGGATTCCCTGCCAGGTAAATACCTGCATATCGACCGGCTGACTGAAAGTTTTCAGAATATCCTTAGCATTCCATCCCTTTTTGGCCAGACTCCGATATCTTTCGGACTGTTCGACCGACCGGTTCAAAGCTTCCTGGATTTGCTTGGGAGTCATATCGTTAGAAAACGGTGAATTTTTTTTATGCACCTTTTCCTTATCGAACAAAGGCTGTAAATCCTGGGACAGATGTTCGCGGACAGCTTCCTCGGCATATTTTTGCATGCGGGAGTCCAGCGTAGCGTATATTTTCAAACCATCGGAATACAGATCGTAATGAGTGCCGTCCACCTTCAGATTTTTCCTGCACCAACCATAAAGCGGATTGGTTTCCCAGGCGATGGAATCAGTTTTAAACTGATCGGGATTCCAATAATTTTTCCGTTCGGGCTTGCCAGCAGTCATGAATAAGCGAAGATATTCGCGGAAATAAGTTGCCAATCCTTCTTTATGGTCTATTCTTTTAAAGTTTAATCCCAGAGGAAGCAATTTCAGGGAATCATATTCGGCTTCACTGATCTTATCGTACTTCAGCATCTGATGCAGAACCACATTTCTTCGTTTCAACGTCAGTTCGGGCCTGCGGACAGGATTATAGTAGGAGGAATTTTTAGCCATCCCGATCAACATCGCCGCTTGTTCCACTTTCAGGGAATCCAAAGGCACCTGGAAATAAATATCGGCCGCTGAACTGATCCCTACAGCCAGGTTCAGGAAATCATATTTATTCAGATACATCGTCAGAATTTCTTCCTTCGTATAACTTTTCTCCAATCTGACGGCAATCACCCATTCTCTGAATTTCCGGATAGCTAATTCAAAAATATTCAAATCCGGTTCCCGGGGAAAAAGCATCTTCGCTAATTGCTGACTAATGGTACTCCCACCGCCCGCTGCCGAATTAGCGGTCAAAATTCCCTTCACCACCCGGAACAATCCTCTCGTATCCACCCCGCTATGTTCGTAAAACCGTACGTCCTCCGTAGCGATCAGTGCATCGACAACCGATTGGGGGATTTCTTTGTATTCAATATACTTCCGGTTTTCTTTTTCAAAATATTTACTCATCACCGGACCGTCGGCAAAATATACTTCCGAGGCAAAACGATTGTTTGGGTTCTCCAATTCTTCAAAGGTGGGCATAAAACCCAATTTTCCAGCCGAAATCATCCAGAAGAAAATAAATACTCCTGCGATGCCTAAAATCACAATAGACCAGAAAATGATAAAAACTTTTTTGTACTTACTGAACATGCTCCAATTATTTTACA
>CAJKZL010000795.1 GCA_905204385.1 uncultured Odoribacter sp.
ACAATACGGCCATCCTTTCGGGAGATGCCATGCTGATTGCAGCTTACCAACTGATCGGAAAAACAGAACCGGACTATTTAAAAGAAGTATTCGACCTGTTCACAGAAACAGCACTCGAAATATGCGGAGGACAGCAATATGATATGGAATTTGAATCCCGCATGGATGTTACCGAGCCTGAATATATAGAAATGATCCGGTTAAAAACAGCGGTTTTACTTGCTTGCAGTTTAAAAATCGGAGCAATTACAGGCGGTGCATCCAAAGAAGATGCTGCCAACCTGTATGACTTCGGCATAAACATCGGACTGGCTTTTCAGCTACAGGATGATTTGCTGGACGTCTATGGAGACACTGCCACTTTCGGGAAAAATATCGGGGGCGACATCACCTGCAATAAAAAGACATTCCTGCTGATACATGCGTTTGAACTGGCTTCACCCGAACAAAAAGCGGTCCTGAATGACTGGATCGGCAAAACGACATTTGTAGCGGCAGAAAAGATCGAAGCTGTCACAGCTATATATAATGAATTGCATCTGAAAGATATTACCATTGCTAAAATGCAGGGATATTACGATAAGGCAATGGAGCATTTATCCCGATTGAACGTTGCCCCGGAGAAATTAAACATATTAAAAGAGGTCAGTAACCGTTTAATGTACCGCCAGTCTTAAAAAAATGAAACTAATAGATACGCACAACCATTTGTATCTGGAAGATTTCGATCCGGAACAAGAGGTACTGGTAAACGCTGCCCGTGAATCGGGCATCGATACGCTCCTGCTCCCCAATGTAGATGTCGAAACTATCGGCCGAATGCATGACCTATGTGATCGTTTTCCTGATTTTGCCTATCCAATGATGGGGTTGCATCCGACCAGTGTGGACGGAAACTATGCCGGAAATCTAAAAACAACAGAATCCTATCTGGGGAAACGGGCTTACTGTGGAATCGGGGAAATCGGGATCGACCTCTACTGGGATAAAACCTATCTGAAAGAACAAAAAAAAGTCTTTGAAGAACAGTTGCGATGGAGTATCGACCTGGACTTGCCGGTTGCCATCCACACCCGTGAAGCCTATTCCGAGGTATTGGACAGTATCCATAAAGTCGGTGCGGACAAATTAAAGGGTGTTTTTCATAGCTTTACCGGTACAACAGACGAATTGGAGGAGATCGGAAAGCTAAAAAATTTCAAACTGGGAATCAATGGTGTCATAACTTTCAAAAATTCGAAACTGTCGGAAACTATTCAATGCACCGACATGAATCATATAGTACTGGAAACCGACGCTCCCTACCTGGCTCCGGTGCCCTACAGAGGGAGAAGAAATGAGCCTGTATATATATGGAAGACGGCAGAGAAGGTAGCGGACACATTCGGTCTTACGCTTGATGAAACCGTACAAATAACAAGAAAAAACGCCTTGGATTTATTCAAAATTCCAAATAAAAAAGCTTAGTTTCAAATTTTAAGGTCAGATGCAAAATTTATTCCCTCAGATATTGTGTATATGTCAAGCAAAAACTATAGATT
>CAJKZL010000796.1 GCA_905204385.1 uncultured Odoribacter sp.
TTAGTAAACTGCATTATTATTCCAACTAAAATAAATATCCATGATCCAGCTAAAAATTTTGCAATATTTCTTCCTCTGTTAGTTTCCTTTTGAAAAATATTGTTTATATAATTATTGCTTTGATTATTCATATCATCTAATATACTATTATATTCCTCTTCTATTCTTTTATCTTTTTTTACATCATTTTCATGGCTAAAAAGAAACTACAAATTTTCAAAATATTATCGACGTGGACATTTTTGAAAGAGTAAAAAAGCAAAGAGGTAATATCGGCCAATATGCTAAGGAAGCACACGGCTATTTTGCATTTCCGAAACTGGAAGGAGAAATCGGTCCCCGGATGCAATTCCGCGGGAAAGAAGTGTTAAACTGGAGTTTAAACAACTACATCGGCCTGGCCAACGATCCGGAAGTCCGCAAGGTGGATGCCGAAGCAGCACAAAAATGGGGGCTGGCCTATCCGATGGGTGCCCGCATGATGAGCGGCCAGACTTCCCGGCATGAATATCTCGAATCGCAATTGGCCGACTTTGTCGGCAAACCGGATGCTTTCCTGCTGAACTTCGGCTATCAGGGCATGATCTCTATCATCGACTCCCTGACCTCCCGATTCGATTGCATTGTTTACGATGCAGAGTCCCACGCCTGCATCATGGACGGGCTTCTTCTGTCACCCGCAAATCGGTATGTTTATGTACACAATGACATGGCAAGCCTTCGTAAACAGTTGGAACATGCCACGAAATACGTCGAAACGACCGGCGGCGGCATTCTGGTGATTACCGAAGGAGTGTTCGGAATGGCAGGCGACTTGGGCAAGCTCGACGAAATCACAGCCCTTAAATCGGAGTTCAATTTCCGTTTGTTGGTGGACGACGCTCACGGCTTCGGCACTATGGGACCTACCGGTGCCGGTACAGGTGAACATTTCGGTGTTCAGGATAAAGTAGACCTCTATTTCGGTACTTTTGCCAAAGCAATGGCCGGATTCGGCGCTTTTGTGGCTACGGAAGAAGAAGTGTGCATGTCACTGCGCTACACCATGCGTTCACAGATGTTTGCCAAATCGCTCACTAAGCCGATGGTGGAAGGAGCGATCAAACGGCTTGAAATGCTGAAAACCCAACCCGAACGCCGGGAAAAATTGTGGAAAATCGCTCATGCCCTGCAGGAAGGTCTCAAAGCAGACGGTATGAATATCGGAATTACCAACTCTATGGTTACTCCCGTTTACCTTTCCGGAAGCGTAGCCGAAGGGATGCAGGTGGTATTCGATTTACGCGAAAATTACAATCTGTTCTGTTCCATCGTGGTTTATCCGGTTATTCCGAAAGGTCAGTTGTTGCTGCGGCTCATCCCGACTGCCGAGCACACTATGGAGGACGTACACTACACCATCAAGGCCTTCAAGAATGTTGCAGACAAGCTTGCAAGGGGCGAATACAATAAAGAACTGCTGGTCGACGCCAGTAAGCTGTAAGCCTATACCGTGACGGCAGGAGACAAATCGGGTTTCTGCCGCTTCAATAAAAAAAT
>CAJKZL010000797.1 GCA_905204385.1 uncultured Odoribacter sp.
GTAGGAGTTTGGACCGTGTTTCAGTTCCAATGTGGCCGATCATCCTCTTAAATCGGCTACCCATCGTCGCCTTGGTGGGCCGTTACCCCGCCAACAAGCTAATGGGACGCGGACTCATCTCTGCACGATAACTTATAAATAGAGGTCATCTTTCCTTAAGAGGTAAAACTTAAGCGTATCCGGTATTAGCGACCGTTTCCAGTCGTTATTCCGATTGCAGAGGCAGATTATCCACGCGTTACTCACCCGTGCGCCACTCTACTCGTGGCCGAAGCCACTTTCGCGTTCGACTTGCATGTGTTAAGCACGCCGCCAGCGTTCAATCTGAGCCAGAATCAAACTCTCCAGTTCAAATCTGTACAAAGATTTCTGCTTGGCAGAAATCAGAATCTCAAAGTTCTATTTCCACTCGCTCTTCACTTGTCAATGAACCAGAAAAAGAGTTTTTTCACTCCCGCCGTTTTTTGCGGCGTTTGTAAACATGCTCTTTTGTCACCGCTCTGTCAACAACTTTTTTGGAAATCTTCAAAAAACTTTTTGTGAAGGTTTTTTGAAGCCCCGCTGTTTCATGCGGCGAGGGAAGCTTTTACGCTCATCCCTCATGCCTGTCAACAACTTTTTTCTCTTTTTTCCGGAAATCTTCTTCCCGGGGAGAAATGATCAGGCCGGCCATATCGACACATCCCGGACTGAACAATATTTTCTCCGTTCCCTCTGCATTAAATTGCCGGGGACGGCGTGTGCGGCGGGGAAAAAGACAAACGGTCCATTGACAGTTGTCGAACCAGCCGAGCAGGTTGATCATCGGTTCTTCTTCGAACGGAATGGATCGGCCGATGATTTCCATGGTCTGCCGAAAGAGAACCGAAAGGAGATGGGAGTCGGAAGCTTGTAAAAGGATCACTTCGCGAAGATAGTCCTTTAATATAGAAACCGAATAGTAGTCTTTTTTTACCAGATAACGGCGGAGCTCTTCATTGGCGGCATCTTCTTCCAAAGGCATAAGATGCCGCGGGCACATTTGAAAGTGAAAATGGTCCGGGGCAGAAGCGCCGCAAGTGGGACCGTTATAAAATAAGGTATACCCCTGAAAATCGAAAGTGAGATCCAGCAGGTCTTCAAATCGTCCCCCGATGCATTGAGGTTCATGGTGGCGGGAAGGTACCGTAAAATGACGTTCGAAAATGGGATAGGGATTTATAAAAATAGAATAACGATCGTTGTAACGGATTCCTTTTTGCGCTTCCGGCATATGCTCCCGGCATAGAAAACATTTCCGGTTCTGTAATGTCCGGACATCTATTCTGGCATTGGTAGAAATCATTCTGGCTGGATTATACTGGATCCGGAGACGAAAAAGATCGAATGGAATATCCCGGTAGACGGCTTGTTGCAGATCGGTATAATTTTTTTTAGCCAGTTCGAATTCCTGAAGTTGGCCGTTATAGAGTTGAAGTAAATCTTTACTATTCATGAAATTAAAAATTTATTCCGGTTATTTCCCGGAAATTCGGGCCTGGATTTCCAGG
>CAJKZL010000798.1 GCA_905204385.1 uncultured Odoribacter sp.
TTTTGTTCGTAGACTCCCGGGCTGATGCTCGCTTGGTGACATGATATGCATACTGCTATGTTATTGGGGGCGGCTATTATTTTTAAAAGTAAAGAGGCAGAGTTGGGTGGGACCCTGAAACTTGTTTTTCAACCGAGTGAAGAAAAACGTCCCGGAGGAGCAAGATTATTATTGCCTCATTTGCTGGAACCTCCCGTACCGCAAGCCATATTCGGTCAGCATGTATTTCCCGGATTACCGGTTGGACAGATCGGTATACGTCCGGGAGCCTTTTTTGCTTCTTCCGATAATATTATTTTTGCAGTGGAAGGAAAAGGGACACATGCGGCCATGCCTCAGCTGGGGTCCGATCCTATTTTGGCAGCTACGGCCCTGATCCAGTTTTATCAGACTATTATTACTAAGTTCCGTAATCCTCTCATCCCGGCAGTGCTTTCGATTACTTCTATTCATGGGGGAACAGCCAATAATGTGATACCGGATCGGGTAGAGGTGATGGGCACGGTGCGTACACATGATAATGCGTTGAGGCACCGGATTTTTGAATTGATCGATGAGAAATCTCCGGCTAATAGTGATTTATACGGTTGTCGTTTTGTACCCGATATGCCTTGGAATGGATTACCTCCGTTGGTCAATGATCCGGTATTGACAAAGGAAGTGAAGAAGCTGGCGGCAGGCTTGCCGCAAGTGCGGCAGATCGTCGAATCGGAACCCTTGACTTTAGGGGAAGACTTTGCTATTTATTTGCAGGAATTGCCGGGTGTTTTCTGGACTTTGGGGGTGCGGCCACCGGAAGCAGAGGAAATGTGTCCTTTGCATAATCCGGGAATGGCACCCGACGCGCGGGCTATACGGGTCGGAATCGATATGCTGGTTGCGACGGGCTTGCGTTTTTTGAAAAAAGGATAGCCGTACAAGGACCTGTTTTAAAGGTCCTTGATTTTTATGATATTGTAGGAAATATCTTTGTCGTAGACATCCGTTTGGTCGATCTTTTTGATGTATTTTACTACCCGGATCGTGACCGGAAGTATGATCACTTCATAGAGGGATTTCAAAAGAGCTTGTGTGGCTATCATAACCAGTAAAGCTTGAACAGGAATCAGTCCTCCGAAAGCGAGTGGAAAGAAGAGCAGTGAGTCGGCACTCTCCCCGGCAATCGTGGATAAAATAGCCCTGAGAGAAAAATATTTCCCCTGGGTAGCTACCTTCATTATGCTCATGATTTAGGCATTGAGACACGATCCGAGAAGAAAAGCCAACTGACTGGCAATAGCTATCCGTGGGGCCAGACCGAATATGAAATTGAAACTTTCTTCTCCCTCCCAAAAAGGTGCTGCAGGCAAAGTAATAGCCAGACGCGCAAAACCGATGGTTAGAAAATTCATGGCGAAACCACTCCAGATAATGAGCCTGGCTTTTTTGAATCCCCAAACCTCAGCGATACAGTCGTTGATAATATAAGAAATCGGAAATACAATCAACCCTGCAGTAGCCGTAATGGGACCCAATTGAATTACTT
>CAJKZL010000799.1 GCA_905204385.1 uncultured Odoribacter sp.
ATTGGAGCGTTAGATGGACTATAACGACGAGGAAATCGAATCGATCAATATCCTGAAAGATGCTGCTGCTACGGCGATATACGGTTCGCGGGGTTCTAACGGAGTGATTGTGGTGACGACAAAGCAACCGGAAGCCGGTAAATTGCGCGTTAATGCAGAAATAGGGATCGATATCGAAGCTCCTGACCTGACCTCTTACGATTTGTTGAATGCGGCTGAAAAATTGCAGTTGGAGTGGGATCTCGGATTGTATAAGAATGAAAGCCTGCCGAGTAATGATGTATGGTATAAAGAGGCTTATGCCAAACGGAAAAGGGCAATTGCCTCCGGCACAGATACCGATTGGTTGAGTAAACCGTTGCACACAGGGGTCGGTTCGCATTATAATTTACGTATGGAGGGTGGAAGCGACGAATTCCGCTGGAGTGCCAGTGTGGGCTATAAAAATACACAGGGAGCCATGCGGGATTCCGAGCGTAAAAGTCTGAACACCTCTCTGACCTTAATGTATAAAGTGAAAAATTTCACCTTTAAAAATCAGGCTTCTTACGGGACAACCAAAAGTAAAGAGAGTAAATACGGTACGTTCAGTGATTATGTAAAACAACAACCCTATAATGCTCCGTATGATGAGAATGGAAAACTGGTGCGGATGTTCGACGGTTTTCATGCTCATTACCAAGGATATCAAAATCCGTTGTACGATGCCACCCTGAACAGTTTCGATAAGAGTAGTTACCGTACGCTGACGGATAATTTCGCCATAGAATGGAATCCGTTCGAAGGCTTGACCTTACGCGGACAAGTCGGGATTACGGCTACGGACAATACGTCTGATCGGTTTTTGCCCGCAGTTCATTCCACTTTCACCGACGATTCGCAATATGAAACCGACGAGGGATTCCTGCGCCGGTTAACTTATGATTATACCACCGGACGTACGAATGAATATACCGGGAATATAACGCTTTCGTATACCAGGACTTTTGCCGATAAACATCAGGTGTATGTCGGTTTGGATTATTCGCTGAATGAATCCGAGGGGTATAATTATGCCATCGCTGCCGAAGGTTTTACGAATGAGGATATCCATTTTCTGGCCAGTGCCCGGCAATATGCCAAAGACGAAGGTCCCGGCGGATCCAAATCCAAAAGCCGGCGGTTGGGATTGACAGCCAATGTCAATTATATCAATGATAACCGTTATTTCGTGGATTTTTCGTATCGGGTGGATGGGAAATCCGATTTCGGTTCGAAATAGAGATATGCTCCTTTCTGGAGTACCGGTATCGGCTGGAACCTGCACAATGAAAAATTCCTGAAGGGTAGTTTTGCAAATATTCTGCGGTTGAAAGCTTCTTACGGACAGACCGGTACACAGCAGGGATCCGACGGTGCCAATACGTTGTATAAATATATTACGGACAACCGGTATATGTATTGGACCGGAGCGGAATTGCAGGGATTGGGTAATCCTTATCTGACCTGGCAGAAAACCGATGAATTCAACTTCGGGGT
>CAJKZL010000800.1 GCA_905204385.1 uncultured Odoribacter sp.
TCTCTTTGTTTTTTGCTATTTTATCGAACCAAAACGTTTCGTTGGAAGTCGGTAAAGCGGCGTATTTACAAGTATGACCGTGCCAAAAGCATCCATGGATGAAAATTACCGTTTTATATTTAGACAAAACGATATCGGGAGAACCCGGCAATTTTTTCACATTCACTCTGTACCTGAAGCCATGTGAAAATAAAAATTTCCTTACGATATGTTCGGGCTTCGTTCCTGCCCGGGGAACCCGGGACATCACATAGCTTCTCTTTTCTCTGGAAAAATTATCCATAAGCGGCTCCTTTTCGATTCTTCCTATTTCAACCGATCGCCCCGACCGTAACCTTCGCCTTATCGTCATCGGAAGGACACGAACCGGATATTTTTTCTTTATATGTTTTTAAATGCCGTTTTATGCTCTCCGCTATCACTTCTCCCAACAAAGGAGGCACCGCATTACCGATATATCGTGAAACATTTCTTAAAGAAAAAGTCTCCGTATCCGGGAAAAACCGATAATCTACGGGAAATGTTTGTAATAATGCCGCTTCCCGTAACGATAAAGCACGATCTTGTTCCGGATGCCCGAAACGACCGTTTCCTATCCCGGTACATAAAGTCGTAATGGTCGGAGAAGGCTCGTCCCATAGCATACGTCCGTAAACACTACCGAACGTCTTGCCGGTTCCCTTTTTATGACAATTCAAAATCAATTCTTCCGGCCAATCCTTCCATCCCCCGCCGTATGGCGTAGCTTTGATCCGTTTCATATTCAAAGCGGTAAGTTTACGCGCCGTATGCAAAGGATCGCTTTCACATGTTTCCCCCGCATTTATAGCAGGTAAATTCCCTATAACATCGCGAACGGTCACATAGTTCTCCGGTTTATGGGTTTTTTCCAATAAAGAAATATCCCCTAAACGCGAAGCTAATAAAACCAATCTTTTTCTTGTCTGAGGAATTCCGTAATCAGGACAAAAAACTTTATTCACACTTACACGATAACCTTCGTTTTCTAAAGTTTTTATAAAATCTTCCAAAACAGGAGCCTGTTTGAAACTCAATATCTGCAATACATTTTCCATTGTCACGATTTCGGGCTTTACCTCTTGCACCAATCTCCCGAAAGCATACAATAATCCGAATTTATTCCGATCCTTTTCTTTTACTTTGAACGCATAAGAAGAAAATGGTTGGCAAGGAGCACATCCGGCTAAAATTTTTATATCGGCCTTTTCGAACAGCTCGTCCAATTGCTCTTTCGTAACGGTATTTACATCTTGATTGAAAAAACGCCCTCTATTATTCTCCTCGAAAGCATAACGGCAAGTATCGTCTATATCGAAACCGGCGACGACATCGAATCCTTTTTTTACGAATCCGTAACTCAACCCTCCGATTCCGCAAAAGAGATCGACCACCTTAATTTTCTTATTTCCGATTCTAAGCATAATATCGCATCGTATAATCGTTTCTGCAAAAATATAATAAAAAATCGGCATATAATTCTAATTCGAAGAAAAA
>CAJKZL010000801.1 GCA_905204385.1 uncultured Odoribacter sp.
GCTTTCACATCTTTCAGCACTTCGATAAAAATGCCACCCAAGCCGCACAACACCAGATGGCCGAATTTATCTTCCCGCTTAGCACCGATAAAAACCTCGGTACCGGACAATTGCTGAGCAAGCATCACGGCATGTGTATCTTTGATTTTCATCATCCGGCGAAATTCACTTCGTACGGTGGCCTCGTCCCTGACATTCAGGGTCACGCCTCCGACATCGGACTAATGAACAGGCCCCACGACTTTCATCACCAAGGGGTATCCGATGGTGCCGGCCAGACGGACAATCTCCTCTTCCTCGCAGGCCATGCCTTCTTTCGCCCTGGCAATACCGGCAGCGTCCAATAATTCATGGATTTCGTCAGGAGAAAGATAACCATTGCCGGCCCGATCGATCACTCTTCTGATCCTCACGCTGTCCACTTGTGGAAGTTCAGCCTGCTCGGGCTGGGGAGCAGGAGTTTTCATGATCTTACAAAGGGCATTCCCGAAAGAAACCTCAAAAGGGAAATACACACCTCCCTTTCGAACAAACTCGTCGATCTCTTCTTTCACCACCATGGAAGAAGGAAAAATGGGATAAATCGGTTTGCCGGAACTCTTTATTTTATCGTATAACACCCGATATACGTCGAAAACGGGAAAAAGCCCCGGACTGCCGAAAATAACGGCTATTCCGTCGATGGTACTGAAATCCCGCTCACAGGCATCCAGGATCGTCCCCAATTGTTCGGCCGTGCCGGTAGCCAGGAAATCGATAGGATTTCCCACCGAAGATCCGTTGAACAATTTTTCCAAGAGGGCCTCTGCTTTAGGGCCTTCCAAATGCGGTATTTCCATTCCCCCATCCGAAAGGGCATCGGTCAACATCACAGCCGGTCCTCCAGCATGGGTCACAATAGCCATGTTTTTTCCCTTCAACTCCGGATAGGTAAAGATGGCTGCAACCGTCGCCAGTTCATCCCTTCCGTGGCAACGGACAATGCCTGCCTTACGGAAAAGGGCTTCCACCGCTACATCCGAACTGGCAAGCGCCCCGGTATGTGAGGAAGCAGCGCGGCTACCGGCTGCCGATCCTCCGGATTTTATGGCAGCGATACGGCAGCCTTTCCGGATCAGCGAAGAGGCATGTTTCAATAATTTTTCAGGATTGCTTATGCTTTCCACATACAACAATTTTATCCGGGAGCTCTTTCCTGCCTCGAACGTTTCGTCCATATATTCCAGAATCTCCTCTACTCCCATCTGGGCAGAATTGCCGACAGAGAATACGCTGGAGAATTTCACTCCCTTCTGCATGCCTGCGTCCATAATGAACAAGGCCGTCGCCCCCGAACCGGATATCAGGTCTACCCCCTGAGGATCGAGCGAAGGTATAGGGGTGGTAAAAACCCCATTGTAATCGGTCGTCAAAACCCCGATGCAGTTCGGTCCGATCAAGGCCCCTCCGACAGCATCCACTGTCTCTACAATTTTTTTCTCAAGCTCTTTCCCTTCTGCATTC
>CAJKZL010000802.1 GCA_905204385.1 uncultured Odoribacter sp.
CCAATACGTGAGGCGTTGATTGTAAATTTCCAGAACTTACGGAGGCATGCAGTTCAGACATTCCCGGTAACTTGTCTCGTCCAGCAACCTACGCGCATTTTGCATCACATATCCCAACATGGAAAAATAGCCGCTAAAGCGCACCCAGGGCTCCCGAGCTTTCGCCGTTACCAGAAAGGCATATAAATTGGCTTCGGCTTCTGAAGCAACACCCAGGCGGTGAGCCAGTTCATGCGCAAACGTAAAAGGGTATTCCACCCTCAGCAAATGTCCGTTAAGATTGAACTCCGAAAAGAAGGGGCCCATATATCCCGAAACTCCGACCGCCGACATGAACCTGCTCCACAACATGGTTTTCGGATAAAGATCGTCCCGGGGATAGACCAAAGCAAACTGCGCTGCAATCTCCCGGTATCCTTCATTGACAATGCCGGCCGTCAAAAGACGAGCGCCGTCATCCGTCCCCGCTAAAGGGCGGAGAAGGCTGGCGTCGGCAATGCTATCACGTACGGCCTCATAACTACCCCGCAGCTTAGCGATGTAATCTTTCAGAAAATCCCCGAATTCGCTCTCCGAAAACGCTGTTTGCTCCATGCCCGTCCTGACATAAAAAGAGGGACGGAAATAATGTAGCCCCCAGGCAAAATAAAACCAAACATAAATCCACATCACCACCCTCACTATTTTGCCCACGGCATGCCGAAATCCTTTCTTTTTCCACCAGGCATAAAAAGGGTAAATAAATAGCCAGCCACAAGCTCCGACAATGAAAACATCGCCGACCGAAAACGGAAATAATGAAGAAAAGGCAGACAAAATCCCGGCGACAGCAGGATAGATATGGCGGGCATACGCTTCAGCCCAAACGGGATGATAACGAAATCCCAAGATCAGTCCGATCAGCAACAAAGGCAGTCCCCACTTCACACTTATTTTGATTATCCTATACATTTTCATTTGATTTGTGGTAAAGATACAGAGAAAAAAAGATAAATAATACTCATTATTTTTTACTTTTGTGGTTCGAAGGAGATGAATTGAATCAAATGCGTGTCGTTGTTATTTTTATTCTGGTATTCAGCTATATTTTCGTTTTGGGTAAAGAGCCGGAAACACCTGCAAAGGGTAAAGTGCAATCTTTGCAAGACAGTCTTTCCCTTGTGAGGATCGAAGGTATCGTTACGGACGCCGCAGGAGTCCCCATACCCGGTGCCAGCATCTATAAAAAAGGATCGCTGCAGGGAACCACCGCCGCCGCAGACGGTAGTTTCGAATTACCGCTCGTACTACCCGACACTATTATCATATCGTTTATGGGCTACCGCACCCGTGAAATCGGTATTCGTCGGCCGGAAAAGCTGAAAATTACTCTGGAGGAAGCGACTATCGTGCTGGATGATGTGATTGTCACTGCACTGGGTTTGCAAAAAAAAGAGGCATCCTTATCCTATGCTACGGAAAAAATCAGCGACCGTGAACTACTGCGGGTGAAAGATCCCATTA
>CAJKZL010000803.1 GCA_905204385.1 uncultured Odoribacter sp.
ATATCTCTCTGGAAATTACTATACCTATGAAGCCGACCGGCCGGTGATTTAAAAGTCATTGAGAGTGTTGGCGTAACTGTACTGCCGTCCTTTGGCTATAGAGGTGAAACCGTTGGCCAATTTTTATCCGGCGGAAGGCTATCACCAGGATTATCTGGATAAAAATCCGGGAGGATATTGCCATATCGATCCGGCGCTGTTCGAGGTAGCCAGAAAGGCAAATGCAACGGCTGCAAGAAATGCAGAAGACTCCGGTAGCCGAAACGGCGCACCCGCTTCCGATGGCCAGCAGGCGGCGGATGGCTTGACGGACGCTGATAAACGGAACAGTATAAATGATGGTTCGCTCGATCCTCAAGGAACAAAAGGCCGGGATTCGTCGGGCAAGGCGGGGATGCCGCAGGAAAAAGCTTATCGCCGGGTCGACGATGCTGCGCTGAAGGAAAAGCTGACCGATATGCAATATGCCGTTACCCGGAAGAATGCAACGGAACCGGCTTTCCGCAATGAATATTGGGATGAGCATAGGGAAGGGATATATGTGGATATCACGACCGGAGAGCCCTTGTTCGTTTCAACGGATAAATACGATTCGGGCTGTGGGTGGCCCAGTTTTTCCAGGCCTATCGACGAGCAACTGATCGACGAGCGGCTGGATACTTCCCATGGGATGCGGCGGACGGAGGTGCGCAGCAAAACGGGAGATGCTCATCTGGGGCATGTCTTCAACGACGGGCCGAAGGATAAGGGAGGCTTGCGGTATTGTATCAATAGCGCCTCTCTGCGCTTTATCCCCAAAGAAAGGATGGAAGCGGAAGGATACGGAAAATATCTGCCTCTTTTGAATTAAAGTAAAAAATAACATATAGGATGGTTTAAACAAATAGACGGTATGAGACGACGTGTATGTCCGCAATGTAAAATTCCAAATTTTTATGTGTTGAATGGCAGTAAGGAGAGAAGATTGGTTTTTGTGACACTCGATTTTCCGATCGTTGCTGCGCGCGAAAAAGAGACTTTGTCAGGCTTCGACCTGGAAACGATTTATTGTCTGGGATGTTCCTGGAAAGGTTCGCCCCGAAGAACGACGCGTTATTGAATCCTTTCCGGTTATTTATTCGGAGGAAAACACCTATATTTGCCTGGTCTCATCCGGAAGGGAGCCTGGCATAAGTCGATGAAGGGCAGAGAACCGTTTTACGGCTATGCTGAGGAAAATAGTCGGCGGGCAGTTCCGGGTAGGGCTAGTGTAAAAAGAAACAGAATGGACGAAGCACTTTATAAACAGTTGATCCGTTGGCACGAGGAGGAGGAATTTCAGAAAATAGTAGATGCGGTGCTGGCCCTGCCGGACGATGAACGGGATTATGAGTCGACCGGACAATTGGCCCGGGCATTGAATAATCTGGGGGACTATGAAACTGCAGCCGAATTTTTGCTGGGCGTGGAAGAGCAGGGAGATAACGATCCGCTTTGGCATTACCGTTTGGGGTATGCTTATTT